>JADKJT010000030.1:300000-457147 GCA_016720905.1 Gemmatimonadaceae bacterium
AAGCAATTCGAGGAAGAGACCAACGCGCGCGCGGTTCTGGTGCTCGATACCAGCAAGTCCATGCAGTGGACCGGCGATCCGTCCCGACTCACCAAGCTGGCGTATGCCGAACACCTGATGGCGGCGTTTGCCTTGTTGTTGTTGCGACAGCGCGATGCCGTCGGACTGGTGCGCTTCGATGCCGGCTTGCGGAACGTGATCCCGCCGCGCGCGCAGCGCGCGCAGTGGCGACGGCTGGTGGCCGCGCTGGATGAGCCGGGAGGCGGCGACGCGTCGGATGTGGCGGGCGCCATGATGCAGGCCGGACGTATCGTGCGTCGACCGGGGTTTGTGGTGGTCATTTCCGATTTCCTGGTGGAGCCCGGGCCCGTGGCGGACGCGGCACGTACACTGCGCGCGCGCGGACACGAAGTGCTGATGGTGCATGTGATGGATCCCGCCGAGCGGGATTTTCCGGAAGCGGGTGAGGCGCGGTATCGCGATCCTGAATCAGGACTGGAAGTGCCGGCCGCTCCGTCGGATGTGCGGGCCGCCTATCAGGAGACCGTGCGAGAAGCGTTGGACGAGTGGCGCGCCGCGCTCGGACGCGCCGGAGCGCGTTACGCCGTGGCGACCACCGATGAGCCGTTCGGCAAGGCCCTTCGGTTGCTGGTGGGTGCCAACGGTCGTGGAGCGATGATTTGATCGGGCATTCGTGATGGGGTTTCTCGCACCGGCGTTTCTGTTTCTGGCCGCGCTGGCCGGTGTCCCGCTCTTGGTGCACTTGCTGCGTCGGCGCGTCAGTCGCACTGTGGATTTTCCTGCGGTGCGGTACCTCGCGCGTATGGAGCAGGAGCACAGCCGCGAACGCAAGTTGCGCCACCGACTGTTGCTGTTCCTGCGGATGCTCGCGGTACTGGCGCTGGCCGCGGCGGCCGCGCGGCCCATCGCGCGTTGGGCCGGGCTCGGACACGCCCCCGTGGCGGTGGCCGTGGTCATCGACAACTCCATGAGCAGCGGCGCCGTCCATGACGGACGAGTCGTCCTGGATGACTTACGGAATGACGCGCGCAGTCTGTTGCGGGCTCTCACACCGGATGATCGCGCATGGTTGATCACGGCCGACGGTCGCGTCATCGGCGGCGCGGTTTCGGCGCTCGAGGACGCGTTAACCGCCATGCATCCGCTGGGTGGCCGCGGCGATCTGGTCGCGGCGACGCGCCGTGCAATGACACTGGTGCGCAGCGGGGCGCCGCGGGCGCCAGTGGTCACCATCCTGTCGGATGGACAGGCCACCGCCTGGTCGATGTCCAGCAGCGATACCGCGGCGTCCCGCGTGCTCGAGGTCGGCGACGTGCCGGTCCAATTGTTGACTCGGCCGCGGAGCGTGGTTCGGAATGCCGCCGTGGTGGACGTGCGTGCGGATCCGGCACGTTGGACACCGGCCGGTGCGGTGGCGTTTGCTGTTGTCTCGCCGGATTCGGCTGCGTGGCGCATCTCGCTCGACGGCCGCACGGTCGCCCGGGGGACCGCGCCGCCGGCAACGGCTGACGCCCCTCAGCATCTGGCGCAAAAGTTGGCCAGCACGTCAATCGGGTGGGTTCGGGGCAGCATTGAACTCGATGCCGATGAGTTGCGTGGTGACGATGCCCGCTGGTTTGCCGTGAGGGTGGCCCCGCCACCGGCGGTGATGGCGCGTGCCGAAGGCGGACCATTTCTGTCCGCAGCATTGTCCACGCTCGTGGAGGAAAAGCGACTGGAACGCGCGACGGCGGGCGGGCGCGGCGTCGTTACGGTGTCCGGTGCTGATGCACCCGTTGCCAGCGGACCGGCGTTGCTCACGGCGCCGTCTGACCCGGTGCGGGTGGGGGAAGCCAATCGCACGCTGGCGAGACTGGGAATTCCCTGGCGTTTCGGGGCCATCGCCCGGGACGTGGTCCTCATGCGGGGCGCCCCGGCACTCGAAGGCGTGTCGGTGCGCATTCGGTACCCGTTGCAACGATCACCCGGCACGTCGTCGGCTGGCGGAGGCACGGACACCCTGGCGACCGCCGGCGGTACACCGTGGGCGGTGGCCGGCGACGGGTATGTCCTGCTGGCGTCACCCATCGATCCTGAGGCCACGGACCTGCCGTTGCGTGCAGGCTTCGTGCCGTGGCTGCTCGACGCGCTGTCGCGTCGGTTGGGTGACGACGGACAAATCATTGAGGCCACGCCCGGACAGCATCTGGTTGACCGCACATTCAGCACGGCATCGGGATTGGAACGCCCCGATCGCACGGTGGTCCCCATGTCGGGCGATCGCTTGACGGTGCCCAACGAAACCGGTGTGTACTTTCTTCGGCGGCAGGCCCTTCGGATCGGTGCCATCGTGGTCAACGCGGAGGCCATGGAATCGGACCTGCGTGCCGAACCCGTGACGGACATCGGTCAGGCATTCCGCCGTCGCGTCAGTGGTCGATTTGCGGGGGTCGACACGGTGGTCGGATCATGGCGCACGCGGGCGCTCAATCAGGCCGCCGGTCGTTCACTGCTCACACCACTGGTGGGGATCGCCCTGTTGGCGCTGTTGCTGGAAGCGTGGTTCTCGCGCGGGGCGTCGGCTTCGACCACCAATCCGCGCGATCCAGACATCGCCGTCGCGCGCGCCGCTTGAGTTCACTCGCACCGCAGGTTGCTGGTCTCTGATGGGTCTCCCGCGACTTCTCGACGCTGTCGAAGCGTTACCGGCGTTTTCCCGTGTGCTGAAGGCATTGCCGGGCCCGGGCGTTTCGCTGCGCGTTGGTGGGCTGGCCGGCAGCAGCGATGCCGTGCTGATCGCTGCGCTCGCGCGCGCCATGCCGCAACGACTGGTGGTGGTCGTCGCCGACCAGCTTGCGGAAGCCGAACGGTGGCTTGCCGACCTGCAGTCGCTGGTTGACGACATTCCGGTGGCGCTGTATCCGCCGCGCGAAGGTTTCGGGGAAGTGGAACCGCACGCCGAAGTGGCCGGTGAGCGGGTGGAGACGCTGGAAAAACTGGGCCGAAGCCGCGTGCGATTGTTGCTGACGACGGCCCGCGCCATTCTCGAGCAGACGCCGCTGCCGCGCGCCTTGGCCGGTGCGCGACTGGAACTACGCAAGGGCGATGTGCGACGTCCGGAAGAGTTGTCCGCCCACCTGGAATCCATCGGGTTTGAGCGGGTGACGATGGTGGAGGACGTCGCGCAGTTCTCGGTGCGCGGTGGCATTTTCGATATCTATTCGTTTGGCATGGCCGAGCCGGTGCGCCTCGAATTCTGGGGCGACGATATCGTCGAGCTGCGGCACTTCGACCTGAATTCGCAGCGCAGCACGCGGGACGCCGACCTGGCGCTCATTCTGCCGGTGGATGGCCGCGTGAAGGATGAAACCGGCACGCTCGAGCGCGTCACGCTGCCGGAGTTGTGGCCCCCCGATGCCATCGTGGTGATGCCAACCGGGGGCTCGGTGCTGCCGGAGCTGGTGCGCACCTGGGAGGAGGCTGAACATCATATCGAGTTGGCGCGCCGTCGAGGCGAGGCCTTTGTCTCGCGCGCCTCGCTGTTTGTGCCACCACCGCAGATGGCGTCGCGGCTGGCGCGCTTTGGCACGCTGCGTCTGGCGCCACCGCCGCAGCGCGCCGCGAGTGCTTCCAGTGCCGATGTGCAGCCGGCGGGACCCGATCCCGACATCGCCTTCGCGATCCGACCGCCGGAAACCATTTCGCGCGACCTGCGCGTGCTGCGCCGCCTGCAACGTGACGGATTGCACACGGTCATCCTGTGCGACAATGCGGGACAGGCGGAACGTCTCGACGAGCTGCTGGGTGAAGACGGACCCATCGCCGCGTCGCTGACCATCGGCGTGTTGGGTGGCGGCTTCATCGTGCCGAACGTGGTGCGCGTGCTCACCGACCACGAGATCTTCCGCCGTGACCGGCGTCTGCGCCGCACGCGCAAGTACACCACGGGATCGGCGCTCGACTCGCTGGGCGCCCTCAAGGCCGGCGACTACGTGGTGCACCTCGAGCACGGCATCGGCATCTATCGCGGCATCGAAAAGATCTTCGTTCGCGAAAGCACGATCGAGGCGGCGGTCATCGAGTACGAAGGCGGTGATCGCCTGAACGTGCCCTTGTATCGCATCGATCAGATCGAGCGATATCGCAGCGCCCATGACGTGTCCGAGGACGCCCCGGCGCCGCGACTGCACAAGCTGGGCGGCAATCGCTGGAAGCAGCAGCGCGAGAAGACCCGCATGGCGATTCTCGAGATGACGCAGGAGCTGCTCGACCTCTATGCGCGTCGCAAGATCAGTACGCGGCCGCCGCACGCGGTCGATGGCGCGTGGCAACGGCAGTTGGAAAGTTCATTTCTGTTTGAAGACACGCCCGATCAACGCAAGGCCACCACCGACGTCAAGCGGGACCTCGAGAGCGATCGCCCCATGGACCGGCTGCTGGTGGGCGACGTCGGCTACGGCAAGACCGAGATCGCGATACGCGCCGCCTTCAAAGCCGTGCAGAGCGGGCGGCAGGTGGCCGTGCTGGTGCCAACCACGATCCTGGCCGAGCAGCACGCCCGCAGCTTTGGCGATCGGCTGGCGGACTTTCCCGTCACGATCGAAGTGATGAGCCGATTCCAGACCGCGAAGGAGCAGGCCGTGGTCGTGGAGAAGCTGCGCAAGAAGCAGGTCGACATCGTCATCGGCACGCACCGATTGCTCAGCCCCGACGTGCAGTTTGCCGACCTGGGACTCATTGTGGTGGATGAAGAGCATCGCTTCGGCGTGAAGCACAAGGAGCGGCTCAAGCAGCTCAAGCTGCAGACCGATGTGCTGACGCTGACGGCCACGCCGATCCCGCGCACGTTGCACCAATCGCTGGCCGGCCTGCGCGATCTCACCATCATGCAGACACCGCCGCGCGATCGATCGCCCGTGCTCACCTTCGTCGAGCCGTGGGACGACGCCCTCATCGAAGAAGCGGTCTCCCGCGAACTCGATCGCGGCGGGCAGGTGTTCTTCGTGCACAACCGCATCGAGACGATTCAGGCCATCGCCGATCATATCCAGCGCCTGGTGCCCCGGGCCAAGGTGGATATCGGCCATGGTCAGATGAAGGAGCGCGACCTTGAATCGGTGATGAGTCGATTTGTCGAGGGCGAGGTGGACATTCTCGTGTCCACACTGATTGTCGAGAGCGGGCTGGATGTGCCCAACGCCAACACCATGCTGGTCAATCGGGCCGACCACCTGGGGCTGGCCCAGTTGTATCAGTTGCGGGGGCGGGTGGGCCGGTCGCACCGACGGGCCTACTGTTTCCTGCTGGTGCCTGACCGCATCGATGACGATGCCGAGCGACGCCTGGCCGTGCTGGAACACCACACGGAACTGGGTTCAGGGTACCGGATTGCGCTCAAGGACCTGGAAATGCGCGGAGCGGGCAATCTCCTTGGTCCCGAACAGTCGGGATTCGTCCACTCGGTGGGGTTTGACCTCTACCTCCGCCTGCTGGACGAGACGGTGCGCCAGCTGTCCGAGGGCGACGGCCAGAAGGCCTGGATCCCGGCCGACGTCTCGTTGGACTTCGCGTCGTACTTACCGGACGACTACATCGTGTCACAGGACGCCAAGCTGGATGTCTACCGCCGGCTCACCGCCATGCGGGCGTCCAAGGACATCGAGGCCCTGCAGGCCGAGGTCCGGGACCGGTTCGGCCCGTTGCCGCCCTCGGCCCTGGCTCTCTTCGGCAGCGCCATGCTGCGGGTGCTCGGGGCCACCCTCGGAGTGGACGGGGTGCTTGTGCGCGCCTCCGAAGCCCGTGTTAGTTTCAGGGCTGACGCTATTCCGCGCCTCAAAGGGCTGTCGTCGGCGTTCCACGAGGTCCAGTTCCAGGTGGACGTTCGGCGGACGCAACCGTTGGCACTCAAACTGACCCGGTTGGGCGGCGCGGAAATGCTCGAGGGGCTGGTGCGCGCGTTACGGGCGTTGGCCGCTTGAGGGGAGTTGGACGAATACGGTCGGCAACCTCTGCCGCGCCGTCGGGGTCCCACTTCCATAACCTCCTATCACTCCGGTACCGGAGTTCGACTCGATGACATCGTATCGTTTGCCAGCTCTTGCCGCTGTCGACTTCGCCATCGCGTGTGGCGCCTCCAATCCCGATGTGGCCGCCAAGGTGGGCGGGCAACAACTCTCCGTCACGCGACTGGCCGATATCCTCGGCACCTCGCAGGCGCCGCTGGAAAAGGACGTCGCTCGCTCCATCGCCGAGCTGTGGGTCAACTATCAGTTGATCGGCATGGCGGCTTCGAAGGGCGATTCCATGAGCGACAAGAAGACGATGGACGACGCGCTCTGGTCGAGCATTGAGAACATGCGGGTGAAGAAGTTCTATGACACGTATCAGAAGACGTGGGACACCGTCAAGGTGGGCACGGACGAAGAGCGCTACAACGCCGGCGAAGGCATGGCCGCTCGTCACATCCTGGTGAAGGTGGAAGCGAACGCCACCCCTGAGCAGCGCGAAGCCGCGCGCAAGAAGGCCGAAGCCATTCGTGCCGAAGCGACGCCCGCCAACTTCATCAAGCTCACCGCCAAGAGTGACGAACCGGGGGCGGCCGAACGTGGTGGCGATCTCGGCTTGTTCGGGAAGGGACAGATGGTGGCCGCTTTCGAGAAGTGCGTCATGGACATCAAGCCGGGCGAGATCAGCCCGGTCTGCCAGACGGAGTTCGGCTACCATGTCATTCTCCGCTCGTCGTATGCGGACGTGAAAGACAAGTTCGCGCCGTTGGCCAAGCAGCGGAACACGGCCATCGCCGACAGTGTGTACCTCGCAGGAGCGGAGAAGGCGGCCAAGGTTGAGCTGAGCAGCGGCGCGGCGATCACGGCCAAGGCCATCGCGCGCAATTCGCTCGGCTACGTCAAGGACAACAAGGCCATCGCCACGTACAAGGGCGGGGAACTGACGAACTCCGAATTCGCCGACTGGCTGGGCGCCTATCCGCCCCAGTCCCAGGTCAAGCCACAGTTGATTGGTGCGCCGGATACGCTGGTGGAAAAGTTTGTCAAGCAGATTGTACGCAACGAGCTGATGTTGCGGGCGGCCGACAGCACCAAGATGACGGTGGACACGGCCGAGATGGGCAATCTCTACCTGAACTTCAAGAACGCAGTCACGCAGACGTGGACGGCGTTGGGCATTGACCCGGCCAAGCTGGCCGACAGCGCGAAGACCGGCGGCGACAAGGCCAAGATTGCGGCCGCGCGTATCGAGACGTTCTTCGACAAGCTCGTGAAGAACGAAGCGCAGTTTGTCGACGTGCCGTATCCGGTGGCACGCGCACTGCAGCACAAGTTTGACTACGCGGTGAACGACGCCGGCCTCGATAAGGTGGTCGAGCGGGCGAAGACGGTGCGCGCCACGGCCGATTCGCTCAAGGCCAAGCAGGGTCCGCCTCCGGGCGCGCCGGCTCCGGGAGCCGCTCCGATTCCCACCAAGCCGCCAGTCCCGCCCGCTCAGAAACCTTGATCCACTAAACGGGTAATCACCCAAATAACACGTACACTACCTCGCTTCCTGACCGGCGCCGCGTTGTTTGCGGCGCCGCTGTCACTTTGCCTTGTGATATCGCCGATGGCGCAGGGGCTGGTGGCGCAGGCGGCGCCTGCCAAGCCGACGCCCAAGGACTCGGCCACCAAACCGGCGGCCAAGGACACCACGAAAACGCTGCCGGTGGACGGCATCGCTGCCGTCGTGGGTGATCAGGTTGTCCTGATCTCCGAGGTCACGGCCGAGGCCTTGCGGCGCCGGTCAGCCGGCATGCAGATCAACACCAAGGCGGAGTTCGACAAGCTTCTCACCGAGGTGCGTGATCAACTGCTGGAAGCCGAGCTGCTGGTACAGAAGGCCAAGGCCGAAAAGATCGAAGTCAACGAAGCGGAGTTGACGCGCTCGGTGGATGATCAGGAGAAGAAGATCAAGGTCCAGTTCAAGACCGAACTGGAGTTCCGGACGGCGCTCAAGGAAAACGGCTTCGGATCGTACGACGAATGGCGCAAGATGCAGACCGATCTGCTCAAGCGCGACAATTACCAGCGTGACCTCATCCAGAAGCTCAAGCGTGACGGCAAGATGACGGCCGTCAACGTGAGTGAAGCGGAGGTCACTGAGGCCTACGAGGCCAACAAGTCGCGGCTGCCGCGCAAGGAAGCGCGCATCGGCCTGCGGCAAATCGTGCTGGCGACGAAGCCGTCGGAATCGTCCAAGAAAAAGACGCGCGCCAAGATCGATTCATTGCGGGCGGAGTTGGAGAAGCATCCGGAGGACTTCGAGAACATCGCCAAGAAGGAGTCGATGGACCCGGCGTCGAAGGAGTTGGGTGGCGATCTGGGATGGAACCGGCGCGGTCGGATGGTGCCGGAATTCGATCGCATGATGTTCGCCCTCAACCCCGGTGTCATCAGTCCGGTGGTGGAGACGTCATTCGGCTACCACATCATTCGCGTTGACCGTGTGCAGCCAGCCGAGGTGAAGGCTCGGCACATCCTGCTCAGTTGGACCCTCGACTCGGCCGATGAAGCGCGCTCGAAGGTGCTGGCCGACTCGGTCGCGACGGTGTGGCGCAAGGGCGGGAATTTCGATTCACTCAGCGTGCGTTTCCACGATCTGGCGGGCGGCGAGGAGAAGACCATTCCCGAGTATCCGCGCGATTCGCTGCCAGAGGTGTATCGCAACGCGATTGAAGGAAAGAAGCTCAACGAGATTCTCGATCCGTTCGCCATCCCCAGCGGTCAACCCGGCATCAACAAGTTCGTGATCGCGCAGATCACCTTTTTGGACGAAGCCGGCGCATACACGTTGGCCGAGATGCGTGAACGCATTCGCTCCCAGTTGTCGGAAGAACGCAGCATGCGTCGTCTCATCGACACGCTCAAGAAGCAGACCTATGTCTCCGTGCGCTACGATCCAACGAAAGTGAGCGCACCGATCGTCCCATGATGCCGCCACGGCGGCCGCGGATTGGCGTCACACTGGGCGATCCGCGGGGCGTGGGTCCGGAAATCGTGCGCAAGTCGCTGGCCGACGCGCGCATTGGGTCGCTTGAGGTGGACTGGCTGGTGGTCGGCCCGAGCGGTACCGAACAGCCTGCGGCCGAGGTGACCGGTTCGTGGATGCCGGGCGGTGATGCCGTGCGGGACGCGGCGCAGGCCGGTCGTCTGGCCGGAGACGCCGTGCGACGGGCCGCCGAGTTGGCCATGGAGGGCGCCCTCGATGGCCTCGTCACCGCGCCACTGGACAAAGCGGCGCTTCATGCTGGCGGCTACGACTATCCAGGGCATACGGAGATGCTGGGCGCCATTGCCGGATGTCCGACCACGATGATGCTGGCGTCAGACCGGCTCCGTGTGGTCTTGGCCACTACGCACATCGCGCTGCGGGACGTCCCGGCGGCGCTCACGCACGACCGTATCGTGCAGGCCGCATCGGCCACCCGGAAGGGACTGCGCGATGGCTTCGGCATTGAGCAGCCGCGCATTGCCCTGTGTGCGCTCAATCCGCACGCCGGCGATGGCGGGCGTTTCGGGAACGAGGACACACGACTGCTGGCCCCAGCGGCGCGAGCCGCTGACATTTCGGGACCGTTCCCCGCAGACACCGTCTTCGTGCGCGCGATGCGCGGGGAGTTCGACGCGGTCATCGCACCGTATCACGATGTCGGCATGACCGCCATCAAGGTCGCGTCGTTCGGTGAAGCGGTGAATGTCACGCTGGGGCTGCCGTTCGTGCGAACGTCACCCGATCACGGCACGGCGATCGATATTGCCGGGAAGGGCATCGCATCGGCCGAAAGCATGGTCGCGGCGATGCAGATGGCGGTCAGGCTGGTGAGGCGACGGCCCTAGGTTCTCGCGGGACGCGAGGCGCCTGCGAATCCGGGAATCCGCAGGCTATTTCGCTTCAAGGGCTCGTCCTCAGGGCGAAAGCTCTTCCTCGGGCTCTTTTGGTATTTCCTGCTCGCCGGTCTCTCCGCGGCGCTGTTCGTACTCCGGACGTTCGCTGTAACCGTACCCACCGAACACTTCGCCCCCGCGCATGTAGTCATGGCCATACCCTCTGCCAATCGGGTAGCCGTCGGCTGTGCGCTTCTCCTGCTCGTGCATCAGAGCCTCCTCAAGCGGGTGTCCTGACACGGTACGAATATTTTCACGGGGAGGCAAGCACGGCGAGGGCGAAAGCCGCTGTCCGTCCAACGGGTGACCGGCGTCACCGGTCGCGGTCACGTAACGGTTTCTGGGAAAAGCACTTAAGGCGCGGATCCAGAGCCCGGAGGCATTGAATACTGGTACTGGACTCCGCTATGTTTTAAGGCTATGCAGATTCGCAATATCGCCATCATCGCGCACGTCGATCACGGAAAGACCACCTTGGTCGATAAGATGCTCCGCCAGGCTGGGGCGTTTCGCGATAATCAGGTCGTCGAAGAGCGCGTGATGGATTCCAATCCGCTCGAAAAGGAGCGGGGGATCACGATCCTCGCGAAGAACACGTCCATCCGCTGGCATGACACGAAGATCAACATCGTGGACACGCCCGGCCACGCCGATTTCGGCGGCGAAGTGGAACGAATTCTTCGCATGGTCGATGGCGTGCTGCTGGTGGTCGACGCCTTCGACGGCCCCATGCCGCAGACACGATTTGTGTTGCGCAAGGCGCTGGAACTCGGGTGCACCCCGATCGTGGTGATCAACAAGATCGATCGGCCCGGCGCCGATCCCTTGCGCGTGCACGATGAAGTGCTGTCCCTGTTCATCGAACTTGAGGCCACGGAAGAGCAGCTGAATGCGCCGGTGGTGTACGCCAGCGCCAAGCAGGGCACGTCCACCATGGACATGGACGTGACACCGGTGGATCTGACGCCGCTGTATCAGTGCATCGTGGACAGCGTGCCGCCGCCGCCGCACGACGCGGAGGGGCCGTTTCAAATGCTGGTGTCCACCATCGAGTATTCCGCCTATCTCGGACGCATGGCCATCGGGCGCGTCGAGCGTGGCGTCGTGCACTATGGCGATTCCATCACGCTGGTGCCGTTCGAGTCCGGGAAGCCGGTGCAGCGCGGGCGGGTTTCCAAGCTGTTCGGGTACGAGGGACTGGAGCGCGTCGAAATCCAGGAAGCTTCGGCTGGCGAAATTGTCATGCTGGCCGGCTTTGAGGACGTGGACATCGGCAGCACGCTCACGCACCCGGAGTCGCAGGATGCGCTGCCGGGCATCAGCGTGGAAGAGCCGACCATCAGCGTGGACTTCCTCGTCAATAATTCCCCGTTTGCGGGTCGCGACGGGAAATACGTGACGTCGCGCCAATTGCGCGAGCGCCTGTACAAGGAACTCGAGCGCAATGTGGCCCTCAAGGTTGAGGACAGCGACAGCACGGACGCCTGGAGCGTCTCTGGTCGCGGCGAGCTGCATCTGTCCATTCTCATGGAGACGATGCGGCGCGAAGGATTCGAGTTTCAGGTGTCGCGCCCGCGCGTCATCACCCGTACGGGCGAGAACGGCGAGCGGCTGGAGCCGTTTGAAGAGCTGGCCATCGACGTGCCGGAGGACTATCTGGGCACCGTCATCGAAAAGCTCGGACCGCGCAAGGCCGAGATGATCGAGATGAAGAACCCGGGGCAGGGTCTGGTGCGACTGCTGTATCGTGTGCCGGCGCGCGGCCTGTTCGGCTTCCGCAGCGAGTTCCTGACCGACACTCGCGGCACTGGACTCATGCACCACCGTTTCCTGGAGTACGGGCCGTGGGCCGGACCGTTGTCCGGTCGGTCGCGTGGCGTGCTGGTGTCCATGGAGAACGGGACCATCATCGCCTTCGCGCTGTTCAGCCTGCAGGAGCGTTCGACGCTCTTCGTGGCCCCGGGCGACGCGGTGTACGAGGGGATGCTGGTGGGTGAGAACTCACGGCCGGGCGACATGGACGTGAATCCGACCAAGGAAAAGAAGCTGACCAACATCCGGACCAAGTCGACCGACGAGAACATCACGCTTGAGCCGCCGCGTGAGCTGACGCTGGAAAGCGCCCTCGAGTACATCGAGGAAGACGAGTTGATTGAGATCACACCGCACAACATCCGCCTGCGCAAGCGGGCCTTGGCGGCGGCCGATCGGAAGCGCACCAGTCGCGTGGCCAAGCGGGATAAAGCCTCGGCCTGACCGGTTGGCGGAAATTTGGTGGGACGCGCAATGGGCCAGCAGTTGCGTCCGGGCGCGTCCCCTCCGATACTTGCCTCTGATTGCGTGACGCAGTGGTATGGTATGGCGTCATGCATCGGCCACCCGGACTCTCGCCGGGGGTCATCCATTCACATCGTGCAGGAGAATCGTCCCATGTTGGAGCTGTTCGGGTCGTCGTCCGCGGACGCGCTCGAAGAGAAGGTGCTGGCCTCGGTCTTCTCGTTTGGGGATGACGACGACGTCGATGACGAAGATCTCGACGATGATGACGACGACGATCTCGATGACGACGATGATGTCGATTTTGACGACGACGATGACGACGACGATGACGACGACGACGATCTCGACGACGACGACGACGACGATGATGATGACGACGACGAAGGCGAGGACTTTGACAGCCTTGACGACCTCGAGCCGGACGTCGACGATACCGACGGCGATCCGGACGCATAGGTCGAGTGTGTGAGCCGTCGACGCCGTTGTCGGGCGTTGACGGTCAGGACGGGCTTGGTTTAATTACTTGGCTCTGGTGGAACGCCACGGCCGTCGCAGGATGGCGCGCTGGGCGTTCCGGACGGGCCTTTAGCTCAGGTGGTTAGAGCGCACGCCTGATAAGCGTGAGGTCGTAGGTTCAACTCCTACAAGGCCCATGACATTGCGATAGCGTTGACGGGACCGTCTGGTGCGACGGTCCCGTCTCGTTTTGGGGCCCTCTTGGGCAACGACTTCTGTCCGCCGCCAATGACTGGTTCCGTACCGCAGATCTTCGGCCCTGACTATCGCGCCTGGCAGCGTGGACGCGTCGTCGTTGGCGATCGCGCGTTTCATGTGGCCACCAAGCCCGGCCTATTTGCGCATGGCCACGAGGACCCGGCCACGCAAATGCTGGCCGCTGAAGTGACCGAATGCGCCGGTCAGCGCGTGGTCTCCATGTCGTGCGGCAATGGTCTCGTCGGTGCCGTGGCCGCGGCCAGCGGCGCCTCGCAGGTCTGGATGACGGATCGCAACGCGCTCGCGATCGATGCGTCCCAACGCACGCTCAAGGCCAACGCGGTCAATGGAGCGGTGCGGATGGGACACGGCGCCGGACCACTGCCGCTCGACGTGATGGCTGATGTGGTGGCGATTCGCGTGGTGGCGGAGCGCATTCCCATGCTCATCCTGCTGCACGACGCGCTGCGCATTCTTCGCCCGGGAGGGCGATGCCTCCTGGCCGGTGCCAATCACGAGGGCGCCAAATCGGCGGCGCGCCTGCTGGAGCGGTTGTTCGGCAACGCGAAAACGCTGGCGCAGCATCGGGGTCACCGGTTGGTCGTGGCCACGCGACCGGCACAGCCTCCGGACATTTCCGACGAGTTGATTACGCCGTTCACCGACCCGCACGTTTTTCGTGACGTTCCCGTTTCGCTGCGCGGCCGCGCGTTCACGCTCTCTACGCGTCCAGGCGTGTTCTCCTGGGAGCATCTGGATGAGGCGACCGAGGTGTTGGCCGGCTTGATCGACATCACGCCCGGCGAGCGCGTCCTCGATATCGGATGCGGCGCTGGCGCGCTGGGTGTGGTGGCCGCACACCTGTCCCACACGGGAGTGGTCTGCCTGGTGGATGTGGACAGTGAAGCGGTGCGGTGCGCGACGCAGACACTGCACGCCGCAGGTGTCGCCAACGCCCGCGCGCTGGTGAGTGACGTCGCGTCAGCGGTGCGGGACGAGTCGTTCGATGTGGTGGTGGCGAATCCGCCGTTCCACGTGGGCACACAGGTCGATCTCGACGTGCCTCGTCAGTTCATCCGGGACGCATTTGATGTGCTGGTCCCCGGGGGGCGGGTGTTGCTGGTGGCCAATCGCACGCTGCCTTACGAAGCGATGCTGTCCGCGCAGTTTGGCGCCTATCGTTCGCTGTACGACGGACGTCGGTTCAAGGTGCTCTCGGCGCGCCGGGCGTAACCGACGTCCGTAGCACGGCGCATTCGGCGGGCGTCAGCAGTCGCCATGACCCGATGGCCTGATCACCGAGCGAGAGCGGACCGACCTCGATGCGCTCCAGTGTGGTGACGTGGTTGCCGACCGCGGCAAACATGCGGCGCACTTGATGGTAGCGGCCCTCGTCGAGTGTCAGCTGCACGCAGCGGTCATCCAGCACGTCGAGTGCAACCGGCGCCAGCGGATCGGCTTCGGCGGCCAACCGCAGGGTGCCGCTGGCAAAGCGTTCGCGCTCGTCGCCGCGCAAGGGCTCCGACAGTGTGGCTACATACACCTTGGACACATGCGAACGAGGTGACGTGAGACGATGATTGAGCGCGCCGTCATCGGTCAGCAGCAAGAGCCCTGACGTGTCGCGATCAAGCCGGCCAACCGGCGCCATCATCGGTGAGCGCAACCGGAATCGCGCGGGGAGCAGATCGTATACGACGGGATTGGCCACATCGGTCGTCGAGCACACGTATCCCCACCGGTTTGTGCAACAGGACGACGGCAGCGGGTGGCGGATCCAGCGGCAGGCCATCCACCAACACGTCGTCGTGCCGGAAGGCGGCTTCGGCGCGCAAGACCGTGCCATGCGTATCCGTGACCCGTCGCTGCGTCATCAGGCGCGTGATGTCGCGACGGGTGCCGTAACCGAGATTGGCAAGGTGCTTCACAAGCTGGCTCATCCCGGCGGATCATAGCACATCGACGACCACGGGTCACTTGCCCTCGCCAGCATGCCGGGCACCCGGACTTCCGGGCACCTGCGTCCTCAACGAGTATTGTCCCATGCGACTCTCTCCGATGCGCCGCTCGTGTGCGGCGGCGATTTTGCTGTTCCTGGCGGCGGCCGGGCATTCGTTACCGCTCGCCGCGCAGGCCGCCGCGCGCACGGTGGCACACACCGACCGCCGCCTTCAGGCCAAGGTCGAGGCGTTGGTGCGGGGCTTCCATGGCGATGTCGGCGTCTACATAAAGCACCTTCGCACCGGGCGCACGGCGGCCGTCCACGCCGACGAGCTGTTCCCGACGGCCAGCCTCATCAAGGTCCCCATCCTTCTGGGCACGTTCGACGCGATGCAGCGCGGCCAATTGTCGTACGACTCGCTGCTCACCTTTCGGGATTCGCTGGTCTACAGCCGTGATGACCTGTCCGGCAATCTGCGCGACTCCACCAAGGTGGCGCTGGCCAAGCTGACGCTGTTGATGATCTCACTCAGCGACAATACCGCGTCGCTGTGGCTGCAGGGATTGGTGGGCGGCGCGACCATCAATGCGTGGCTGCACGATCACGGATTCGATTCCACGCGCGTCAATTCGCGAGTTCCGGGGCGGGAGGCCGCCCGCACGCAGTTTGGCTGGGGGCAAACGACGCCTCGCGAATTGGCGGGAATGCTCACCATGATTCGCGAAGGCCGCGCCGTTGACGTGGCCGCGAGTGAGGCCATGTACCGCACGCTCACGCGCAGCTACTGGAACGGTGAAGCGCTGTCGCAGGTGCCGCCGTGGGTGCAGGTCGCGTCCAAGCAGGGCATGGTCAACAAGTCGCGGTCGGAGGTCGTGCTGGTGAATGCCCCGTCGGGCGACTACGTGTTCGCCATCGCCACACGAAACCAGCAGGACTCAAGCTGGACCAACGACAACGAAGGCTACGTGGTGATTCGAAAACTGTCCGCGATGCTGTGGAAGGAATTCGAACCCCGACATCCGTACACGCCGCCGCCAACAGCCAAACGCTTTCTGCCGCCTGAAGAACCTTAGTTCAGCCCGTAGGTGACCGTCGTGACCACGCGTACGCGCTTGACCACCTGACTCTCTTCACTGATGCCGGCCGCCTGATCGCGCGGCAGAATCTCGAAGACGCCCTGGCTGCCGGTGCGAATCCCGGACAGCGTGCTCTTCGAATCACGCGCAAACTGCTCGGCACCTTCGCGCGCCCGCGCCGTGGCCTCGGCAATCATCGGCGGCTTGAGATCGTTCAGTTTGGTGAACACGAAGGTGGGGCCGCCCGTGCCGTACTCCTGTCCCGACGACAACACGACGCCATTGCGCACGAGTTCCGGCACGCGCTGACTGGCCGCTTGCACGACGTCCACTCTCGTCGAGCGGACCACCAGCGTCTGGCGGATGATGTATCGGCTGCTGTTCTGGTACCCGCCTGACGCGCGCTGATCCTGCACCGAGAACTCCTGCAACGTGATCTCGGTCCCGGCAGAATCGACACCGGTCTCTTTCAGAAATGTGCGAACCAGTTGGACGCTGCGCTCAAGCGAGGCGTTGGCGCGTGACAGGTCATCATCGGTGGCGACCAGACGCAACGGCCAGATGGCCAGGTCGGCCTTGGCCTCACGCTCCGCAACGCCGCGCACGGTCACGGTGCGATCGCCGGTGCGCATGCGCGCCACCCCGGCGCCTGCCAGATATCCGCCAGCGGCTATACCGAGCGCGAGCACGACTGCACCCACGGTGAGGGTGCGCGGCGACCAGGAAGCGTCAGTCATGATGGATTACCGGTGAATGGATTCGACTGCAAACGTCAACAGTGACAGGCGGACGTCGGTTATCGGGGAGTGACGGGCGCACTGGTGACCCACGCGGTCCACCAGATATCACGCAGCATCTCCGCCCCGGCCGCCAGGCGCGCCGAGGCGAATGCCTTTTGCTCCGGCGTACTGGTTTCGGGCTGGAAGGGCGAGGCCCTGTCCAATTCGTACAGGCGGTCGAGTTGCCCGAAACTGGTTGTCAGATACGTCACGATCGCCTCGCGCAAGTTGGGTAGGACGCGCGCGTCGTGGCTCATGCCGGCAAGCACGTCGGGAAGCTTGATGTGCGCTTGCACAAATGCCGATTCGAAGCGCGAATGAAACCGGTTGTCGCTGGTATAACCTTTCGGATTCTCGCCAACCCAACCGTTGTGATGTTTGGTGGTATGATGCGGGTTCGAGCCGTCGGCGACGTAGTGCCCGAGTATGCCAGCATCATCGATGATGCGCGACTCGATCCAGGCGCGCGTGGTCGAATCGGGTGCGATGCGCCACAAACGGAAATCCCCACGCAGTTGCTGCGCCAGTTCCAGCATCTCGAACGGCAACAGGCCCATCGTGCTGGCGGCTGCGCCGGCCTGCCGCAGCGTATCGGCGTAGCCGAATCGGTTGGGCGCGGCGAGCGCCGCCGCAAGGACGGACGGCGCCACCAGATCCATGTCGATGTAATGCTCAGGCGACGTCCCGCCTTCCAATGCCGGATCGAGAGTGCGCTCGGCGCGGTCTTTCCAGCGGTCAGGTTCGGGATTCAGATAGGCGAGTTGCTGACTGGCCGCACGAAAGAACTGCGGCATCTCCTCAGGCAATCGTTGGGCGGCCGCCAGCCCGGTGAGCCGATGTCCAACGTCGCCCCATGCGGCAAGGTTGGAGGGCAGCACGACGCAGGCGACGGCCAACACGGCGCGGGTGATTGAGCGGGCAGGGAATTGGCGCATGCCGAAACCTACCCCAAAACCCCTGTCATTCCACCGGCAGCCGGATCTCGACGCGGCAGCCGCCCGCCGCGTGATTGCTCATCACGAATGCATATCGGTCACCGTAGAGCATGGTGAGCCGGGAGCGCGTATTGGTGAGGCCGATTCCGAGGCCATCCACCGTCTGCGGGCGCACGGCCAGAAATCGTCCACTGGTGGTGATCAGTCCGTCGAGGCCCTTGCCATTGTCCTCCACCACCAGCAGCAGTGTGTCCCCGGAGCGGGTGACCGAAATCGTGATGGATTGGTCGGGATGGCCGGGGGCGAGTCCATGCTTGAGGGCGTTCTCCACCAACGGTTGCAGCAGAAAACTCGGCACATCGACATCAACCGCCGACGAGTCCACCTCGATGTCGACATCCAGTCCCGCGCCGTAGCGCACGCGCGCGATTTGCAGGTACAGCTCGACCAGCTCGATTTCCTGCCACAGCGGAATCGTCGAGGACGCGGCGCTGCGCAACGACAGTCGCAGGAGGTCGGCCACCCGCGTCAGCGTGCGTTGTGCCTCGCGCACGTCCTGCTCCATCAATTCCGCCACGGAGTTCAGCGCGTTGAACAGGAAATGCGGATTGAGTTGCATGCGCAACGCATCGAGCTGTGTGCGCGCCAGTTTCTGTTCGAGCACGGCCGCCGCCCGATCACGCTCCCGGAAGCGTCGGACGAACTCCACCATATAGGCAGCGCCAAGCACGGCCCAGTACAGCACAACCTGAAAGTCCAGATGATTGACGAGCACGATGCGGACGGCGAAGGCATAGCTCGTCACCTGCCCGATGGTACCAAACACATGGTCGAACCAGGCCAGCACCAGCACGTTGATGGCACAGACGATTGCGGTGGCCAGCACGTGCACACCAACCCAGGTGCCCAGTTTTCCCGCCCCCAGTCGCACGCGGTCGACCAACGTGAGGATGGCCTGCGACCAGCCGCCCCAGATTAGCCAGGCGCCACCCTGCCACACCAGCGCACGGCCAAAACCGTAGTGCGTTCCCGAGGCATCGCCCACCACAGTGAGCTGCAGCGCGGCCAGCGCCGCCGGCACGAGCCAGACCACGGCGAACATCCATCGCGTCAGACTGCGCAGCCGTTGGCCTTCATCGGCGATCGTCAGGGATTGGGACGAAGCAACCATTGGAGCCTTGAAAGGCGTCTTAGGTGAGACGGGGTGCAATCCCCGGGGGATTGTCGGAAACGCGTGCCGGACAACTGGATTGAAACTACCGGTCCGCGCGTCGTGTACGAAGAACATGACCTGCAACGATTGCGTGCCGTCTCACGTAGTTTGTCTCGATTCAACCTGCGCGAATGCCGCGCACACTGCGAGTCTCCGGAGGGGCCATCGTGCGAGTATTGATCGTAGATGACGGGCGCTGGCGCGCCAACGCGTGAGGCGCCTGCTGCAGAACGAAAGTGATGTCGAGATCATCGGGGAGGCGGAGACCGGCCGCGATGCGATCCGTATGATCACCGAGACGCATCCCGATCTCGTCTGCCTGGATGTGCAGATGCCCGAATTGGACGGATTCGGCGTGCTGGCCGAACTCGATGGCGAGACCATGCCGATGATCCTGTTCGTGACCGCGTACGATGAGCATGCGCAACGCGCGTTCGATGTCCACGCGGTGGATTACGTGCTCAAACCAGTGGATGCTGATCGGTTTCGCGCGGCCTTCGAGCGCGCGCGAACGCAGCGGGCCCATGCGGTCGCGGCCGAACGTCTGGGCGAATTGCTGGCCACGGTGCGTCGCCTGGCCGACGGGAATGGCGTTCCGGAACGCGGTGACGCCGCGGCTGCATCGGCGGGCCATCAGACCAACGCCGTCGCGGGCAGTCCCGGCAGCAACGGTCACTTTGCCAGTCGTATCCTGGTAAAGCAGGATGGTCGCATGTTCTTTGTAAAGACGACGGAAATCGATTGGATCGAGGCGGACCGCAACTACGTACGTCTGCATGTCGGCAAGGTCGCCCATACCATCCGGGACCGCATCAGCCACCTGGAGGAGACGCTCGATCCACGATTGTTCGCGCGCATTCACCGGTCGACGATTGTGAACCTGAATCGCGTTCGCGAAATGCAGCAGTGGTTCTCGGGAGACTACGTGGTGATTCTGGAAGACGGCACCCGGTTGCGACTCAGTCGGCACTATCGCGATCGGGTGGAGAAGCAGGTCGGCGTCTGACGCCGTCGGGGCCGACGCACGTGGAGGCGTTCGCAGTCTGGTAGTATTCAGTATGCGTGCAGAACAGGGTGCTCCCGGCACGGCCAATGCGAGTTGGCAGTCCCGATTCGTCTCGGCGGTGATTCGCGCATACATGCGACCGCATGTGTTGAAGCCGATCGATCCGCTCTGGGTGCGGCGGCGCATGGGGCGACAGCAGATGCCCCGCGATGTCATGGTTCGCTCCACCGGCGTGCAGGTCGTCGCCGCTCCGCCATCGGGCGACTGGCGGGGCGGTGAAATCGTCTCGTGGCCGCACGCCAGGAGTGACGGGCCGGTCCTGCTGTATCTGCACGGCGGTGGCTATCTGGCGGGATCACCGGAAACGCATCGACCGCTGGTCGCGTCGCTGGTGCGACGGCTGGAGGGCGCGGCATTCGTGCCCGACTATCGCCTGGCACCGGAGCATCCGTATCCGGCCGCACTGGATGATGCCCGGGCCGCGTACGGCCACCTCCTGTCGTTGGGCATCGCCCCCGCGCGTATTGTGATTGCCGGGGACTCGGCCGGCGGCGGACTCGCCCTCGCGCTTACGCTGGCGCTGCGCGACACGCACGCGCCCTTGCCGGCCGCCGTGGTCACCTTCAGCCCGTGGACGGATCTCGCCGCGACCGGCCGGTCGATCGAGGAGAACACGGATCGCTGCGCGATGTTTGCCGGCATCACGATTCATCGCGCGGCCACGTTCTATCTCGGCGCATCGAATCCGCGGCTGCCCTACATCTCACCGCTGTACGGCGAGTTTGCGGGCATGCCGCCGCTGCTCGTGCACGCCAGCGAAGATGAAGTCCTGCGCGACGACGCCGTGCGTGTGGCCGAGCGGGCGCGGGCAGCCGGCGTCGACGTCGAACTGCGACTGTGGCAGCGCGTGCCGCACGTGTGGCAGTTCTTCCCGGCGGTCCTTCCCGAAGCGGCGGAATCCCTGACGGACACCGTGCGCTTTATCACGGACCGTGTCAGGGGCGGGTGATATCGACGTCCCGAATCGCCCCGCGCCGGATCGCGATTGAATGCTGCGCGCCGGACACGTGACGAATCGTGACGCCCTCATCGACAAGGCGTCCACAGGGCAACGATCGTGTATATGCCCACTGACTTCCGTCCGCCCGATTGGGCCCCACTCCAGCGAGCCCTCGTGGCGGAATTCGGTGACGCCGCAGTCGACGCGTCGGCCGCCTTCTGGTTCATCGGCTTCATCGACGGGCCTGCCGATGTCGGCGAGCTGCGGCTGTACGAGCACAGCGTCACTCGCCGCCGACTGGTGCTCGATCGGGAGGGGGGCGCGTACCGGTGGTTTGCGCTATTTGCCGGATATAGCCGGATTGGCAGCGAAGAGGCATTGGTCGAGGCGCTCAGCTAAAACGCTGCGAGTGAAGCCGGAGGGGGCCGGAGCCGAGACTTCATTGAGATACGGCGCCCGCATTTCGGGCGCGGCCGCTTCCTTCTCAATTGCCGCGTGCCCTCTGACCTGAAAGGTCTGTCGTCCGCCGACCGCGTTCCGCTTCCGACTGCCCATGGCACCGCCGGCAGCGGAGCAAGTGAACCGTCGCGCGCGCTGACGCGGATTGCGCCGATCGACCCACGTGACGCCGTCTCGACGCCTCAGCATCCGTTGGGTCGCAGCGGCCTTGACCTGCTCAATCTTCTGGCCACTACCGATCTGGTGGCCCCGCGGCAGGCAACCGGAATGGTGGAAATGGAGGTCGGGCTTGAACAGGCCCGTGGGTCGTTGCTTCGCAATCTGCCCGCGGACGCTTTGACGGCCCTGGACCTTGTATGGGAGGGCGCGAAACGCACGGAAGAAGGGTGGTACCTCCGCAGTGGATCACTGGCGGTACTCGGACTGCCTGGCGAGAGTGAGCGCGTCGCAGAGGAGGGACTGGCGGTGCGGCCGGGCTCTCTGGCGCTCCGCTTCATGCAGTCGGTTTCACGCATGGCGCTTGGCGACCTGGCTGGTGCCCGCTCCGTACTCCAACAGGCCCTGCAGGGTTCTCCGGGTGAACTCCTGCTGCTGGTGCAACACGCGCTGGTGCAGGCGAAGCAAGGGGACTCGCGCGGGGCTGATGCCTTGCTCTCCCGACCGACCGCGGCAGCCGAACATCCGGCCCTGACGTGGGGGCGCGCCGTACTGCGGACCATCGTGGCCGACAATACCCGTCAGCGCTCAAGGCCGACCCCAATCGATTGGCCTGTGGCCATGCCGACTGCCGTCAGGTCCGCGCGCGTGACACCAGCCAGCACCGACCATATTTTCGCCGAGATCACGGAGCATCTGGGCGACCCGTCGGCGACGCGCATCGGCCACCGAACGCCACCGATCACATCGGCCGCGGTCGGCGCTGATGCACTCGCCTCCGATTCCGCAAAGACCGATGTCGCGGCATCAGCGCTGGAACGATTCGGCGCTCGCATCGTGATGCGTCCAACGAATGAAGTCGCACGCGAGGCGCGCATGCTGATGCGCGCGTTCAGCGCCGGCGGAACGCTGGCATCAGCCACCAATGCCGATCAGGCGCACGCCGCTCGCACGGTGCTTACGACGTTCCTCGGCGCGACCACCGGCGAAGGCGCCGAAACGCCGGCTCCGGTACGCACGATGGTCGAGCAGCTGCTGCCCCTGTTGCAGGATGGGCGATTCGATGACGCGGAGCGGGCGGTGCGACGTCAGAGCATGCTGGTGCGTGAACCGATCGGTCGGTTGCTGCTGGCCATCGTGCGCGGCGCGCAGATTGCCGAAGGGCAGCGGAATCCTGCGGTGAACGACAGCGCGCCTGAAAACGGCGGAATGCCACATGCACGTACCGCGCCGGCGTTCACCACCATTGCCGATGAGCGGCTCGGTACCCCATCAGCGGGTATGATGGCCGTGCGCGGCGACTCCGAACGCGCTCCCCTTATTCCCGTACGATTGGGACTCGGTCTCCTGGAGGAGACGTCGGCGTCGCGAGCGGCAACAGCGACCACATCGCCGGACGCCGCATACAACGCCGAGCACGCCGGCATGGGTTGGGGTGCCGCACGGGAGATCCCGACGCCGGCTATTGGCAACGAGTGGGCGGAGGGCGCGGGGGTGCGGGCTGTGGCGCTGGTGTGTGTTGCGCTGGCGGCAACGGCGCTGGTCACGTCGCATGGCGCAATCGCCATTGGCCTGGCCGCGGGTGCCGTGTGGCTCGGGCTTCGTCGCAGCGGCCGGGAAGGCGACCGGCGGGGCACCCACGACCGGACGTCGCCGCAGTAGATTGCGCGCGGTCGGTGGTGCCTGGTAATGGCCGCCGACCAGCGGTTGCCGAACCCGACCGGCGCCGCGTTCGCCGCCATCTCTCCAGCGCTCCTCATGACGCCTACTTCATCCGCGCCCGCCGCCGCGCCGGTCTCCGCGTTTCTCCGTCATCACTATCGTCACTTCAACGCGGCCGCCCTTGTCGACGCGGCTGATGGCTACGTGCAGCACCTTGATGGTGGCGGCAAGATGATGGTCACGTTGGCCGGCGCGATGAGTACCGCCGAATTGGGGCTGTCACTGGCCGAGATGATTCGGCAGGACAAGGTGCATGCGATCACCTGTACGGGCGCGAATCTGGAAGAGGACATCTACAACCTGGTGGCGCACGATCACTATGAGCGTGTGCCGAACTATCGCGACCTCACGCCCCAGGACGAGCAGCGGCTGTTGGACAAGCATATGAACCGCGTGACGGACACCTGCATCCCCGAAGGAGAGGCCATCCGTCGCATCGAGAAGGCGATCCTCGATGAATGGAAGGCGGCGGATCGTGACGGCGTTCGGTATTTCCCGCATGAGTTCATGTATCGCATCCTGTTGAGCGGGTCATTGGAGCAGTACTACCAGATTGACCCGAAGAATTCCTGGATGCTCGCTGCCGCCCAGAAGAACCTGCCGATCATCGTGCCGGGCTGGGAAGACTCGACGACGGGCAACATCTTCGCCTCGTACTGCATCGAAGGTGGCGTGAAGAACGTGCACACGGTCCGCAGTGGCATCGAGTACATGATGTATCTCGCCGAGTGGTACACGCGGACCACCAAGGACACGACCATCGGGTTCTTTCAGATTGGCGGCGGCATCGCCGGCGACTTCCCCATCTGCGTGGTCCCCATGTTGCATCAGGATCTGAAGCGCGAAGACGTGCCGTTGTGGGGATACTTCTGTCAGATCAGCGATTCGACCACCAGCTATGGCGGGTATTCCGGTGCGGTGCCCAACGAAAAGATCACGTGGGGCAAACTGGGCATCGAGACGCCCAAGTTCATCATCGAGTCTGATGCATCGATCGTCGCCCCGCTGGTGTTTGCGATCGTGCTGGGTCAGTGAACGGCGCGGATTGCCCACGTACCAGCGCGGCGTGTCTTGACCATCGTCGATGTGGTGTGAGTGATCAGGGCGGCTCGATCACCCGCGGCACGCGCAAGCGCTGACCGCTTCGGATATCGTCTGACGGCAGCCGGTTGAGCTGCCGCAGCACGTCTGGCGACGTCTGAAAGCGCCGAGCCAGCCCGGTGAGGTTTTCACCCGGTTGCACAACGTGAGTCACATACTCGGCGGCGGTCGGAAGGGCCGACCGATTGCTTTCGGCGAATGCTTCCTCGTTGCGCGTGACGGCGCGTCGAGCGTCGATGCTGGCCTGTGACACGCGGACTGCGTCCGCCCACGTCGCGTCATCGACGAGAAAATCGACGTGGGCGGTCGGCGTGCGCAATTCGAGCCCACGGCCGAGTCCGCGAAAGAGGAGTCCGGGCTCGAGTGTAAAGGCGGCGTCGTATGGATAGCTCTCAACCAGCAGTTCCTCTGGCCCATCCTCACGCGGACGCAAGAGCGGCGTGGGTGGAGCGCCCACGTAGAGCACACGTCGATTGGTGGCCACGACCATCCCGAACGATTCGCGCCACATGTCGGTCCATCGCCGCTGGCTCGCGTAGACTGAGGCCACGATTCGCTCATCCGCCGACAGCTGCGACCGTATTTCGCGTTGGGCAGAAAGGCGAGCCGCCCGGCGTGCGCCGATAGGGGGCACGACCGCCGCCGCCGCCACGAGGGCCGCCACACCCAGCAGCGCGGTGCTGCTGGTGAGGGCGATGAGCACCCGGACCATCGGCCGGCGCCGCCGAGGCGCTGGCGCACTCTCGCCCGCCCGCAGCCAGTTGCGTCGGCGGGGCGTGGATTCGGGGGGCTGGACACCAGATTCGTCAGGCACAACGAAAGCTATCAGCTTTGGCGACCCCACTTGCCAATACGTATTTGCAGTACAATCTTTGCGGCGATGTCCCACCCCACCCCCAGCCACCGCGTCACCATCCATGACGTGGCGGCCCGCGCCGGTGTTTCCCAACCGACCGCGTCGCTCGTTCTCTCGAATCATCCGCGCGCCCGCGTGGCTGCCTTGACGCGGCAGCGGGTGCTGGCGGCCGCGGCCGATCTCGGCTACCGACCCAATGTGGCGGCGCGTGCACTGACGCAGGGTCGTTCATTCGCCCTCGGCGTGATCGTCCCCGACATGCGCAATCCGTTTGTCGCGGACGTGGTCGCTGGCGCCGAGCGCGTGGCCACCGAAGCCGGGTATGCGGTGTTGCTGTGCGATCAGCATGCGCGGGACATCGCGCAGCATCTGGACATTCTCAAGGCCCGTCAAATCGACGGCATCCTGATCGATGCGATCGGCGCGGCGGAATTGTCCGGAGATGCGCTGGCCGGGTTGCCTGTGGTGCTGATTGACGAACCATCGGAGCGGTGGCCGGGCATTGCCACGGACGCCATGGGTGCCGGACGACTGGCTGCCGATCATTTGCTCGCCTTGGGACATCGCCACGTGGCCTTCGTCGGACCGGCGACGGACGTGCATACCTTCCGGATGCGCGAGCGTGGCTTCGTCCTGCGGCTTCGCGAGTCAGGGGTACGGTGGTCCAGCGACCGCTGGAAACGAGCCCCCGCGACGATGGCTGGCGGCCGTGAGGCGATGCGCGAACTGCTGCGACTGGCGACACCACCCACCGGGGTGTTCTTCGCCAACGACCTGATGGCCATCGGCGCGATCAAGCAGTGTCTGCGCGCCGGCCTGCGTTTGCCGACCGACTGTTCGCTTGTCGGATGCGATGATATCGAGTTCGCGCGCTATGTCACGCCCGAGCTGACGACCGTCTCGGTGCCTGCCCGCGAATTGGGTGCGCGCGCGGCGCGGCTGCTGGTGCAACTCGTCGAGCAGTCGCCGCGTCGCCTGAGCGCCCGTCGAATGCTGCCCGTGCGACTGATGCCACGCGAATCGTCGGGCCCCGTGCCGACCACACCGCACGCGACGGCATAGCATGACTGGCTTCATGGGGTATCGCGAGGCGGTCATCACGGGCACCGGCAGTTACGTGCCCGCGCGCGTGGTCACCAATGCGGAGTTGTCGACGCAGCTGGGTGAGGACATCGCCCCGTTCGTGACCGGCACACTGGGCATTCATGAGCGTCGCTGGTGCGCGGCGAACGAATCGACGGCCGACCTGGCCGAGCATGCCGCGCGACGAGCGCTTGACGCCGCCGGGATCGGCCCGGAGAGTATCGATCTCGTCATTGTGGCGACTGACACCCCGGAGTTCGTGTCGCCGGCGACCGCGTCGGTGCTGCATGGGCGATTGGGAACCACCAATGCCGGGACGTTTGACCTCAACGCGGGGTGCGCAGGCTTCGTCACGGCGATGGATGTCGCGTGGAAATATCTCCGTGCGGATCTGCGATACCGGCGCATCCTGGTGGTCGGCGCCTACGCGATGTCGAAGTATCTCGATCCGACGGATAAGAAGACGGTGACGATCTTCGCCGACGGGGCGGGGGCTGCGGTCGTTGAAGCCAGCGACACGCCGGGTATACTGGCGTCCGAACTCTTCGCCGACGGACGCTACTGTCACGGGATGGGGATCTTTGCCGGTGGTACGCACACGCCGATCACCGTCGACGTCCTGGCCGCGGGCGTTCAGAATCGACTGCGCTTTGTCGAGAAGTATCCCGCGTCACTGAACGAAGACGGGTGGCCGCGCATCGTGCGCTCGGTGCTCGCCCGCGCCGGCCATCGGCCGGAAGATGTGGATTGCTGGCTGTGGACGCAGGTGAATCGTTCGACGATCGTCCAGGTCATGCATGCATTGGCGCTGCCGATGGAGCGCGCGCACACGATCATGCACAAATGGGGGTATACGGGATCGGCCTGTTTGCCGATGGCGTTGGATGATGCCGTGCGTTCCGGGCGAATCCGCGACGGTCATCTGCTGGTGTTGACGGGGTCGGGTGCTGGTTTGGCGATGGGATCGCTGGCCATGCGGTGGCGTGCACGGACGACTGCAGGTCACGGGGCGGCCGACGGATGACCGCGGAATCTGTGCCGCTGGTCCGGCAGTTCCTCTCCCGTGCGGCGCACACGCCGTTGGCGTTGGCGTTCGCCGTGTATCCCGCCGGCGCGTCGCGCGCGACCGCAGACCTTTCGTGGGGCGAATGGGCTGACGCTTCGCGGGCCATTGCCGCGCAATTGCTGCAGGCCGGCATCGGACCGGGTGACCGAGTGATGGTGTTGGCAGGCAATCGCCCACTCTGGCCGATCGCTGATCTCGCGATTCAAATGGTGGGCGCGATTGGTGTAGGGGTGTATCCGACCAGCACGCCCGCGCAGGTTGAGGCGATGGTGATGGATAGTGGGACGGCGTTGGCATTGGTGGCGGGAGCCACCCATCGGCGTACGCTGCAGTACGCGCGTCGCGCGGTGGGACGTGCACTGCCCATCATTGCCGATGCGCCCGAGAACGAGTTTCCGCCCGCTGCCGGCGATGTGGTGACCGGGGATTCCTCGTGGGAGGAATGGCAACGCCGTGGTGCCGCGTCACTGGCATCGGATGCCACCCTGCGCGCCGCACTGGAGGCGCGCATCAGCGCCGTGGCACTGGACGATCTGGCCGCGCTGATCTACACGTCGGGATCGACGGGCAAGCCGAAGGGCGCGTGCATCTCGCATCGGTATCTGGCGGCATCAGCGGAGTCGATCGCCGACGTCCTGGCGCTCACGAGCGCGGATCGTACGCTGTCGTTCCTGCCATTTTCGCACGCGGCTGAGCGGGTGTTCGGGCAGTGTACCCGCATCGTCGCGGGTCTGCCTACCGCACTCATCGAGGATCCTGCCGACGTGTTCGTTGTCGCCCGGAGTTTTGAGCCGACCATGCTGGGCGGGCTGCCGCGGATCTTTGAGCGGCTGTACGAGGCGGTGGAAGTGGCTCGTCGCGACGGGACGGATCCGCGCACCGCGATCACTGATCGGATCGGGCCGCGGTGCCGCTTTGCCACGTCAGGCGGTGCCGCGATGCCGAGCCACATCGCGGCGGAGCTTGCCGCGTTGGGGCTGCCCATTCTCGGCGCGTATGGGCAGACCGAGCATTTGTGTGTGGCGATGAATCGCCCCGGACACTTTCGCTTCGACGCGGTGGGAGTGCCCATGCCGGGGACCACGGTGCGGATCGCCGATGACGGTGAGTTGCTGGTGGCGAAAAGCGCGCTGACTTTCAGCGGCTACTGGGGAGACGCGCACGCGACGCGCGCCGCCTTCACCGACGATGGGGAGTGGCTGCGCACGGGAGATCGCGCCGCACTGGACGCCGACGGCATGCTGCGCATCACCGGTCGCGTGAAAGAGTTGATCGCGCTTTCGACTGGCCGCAAGATCGCCCCGATTCCGATCGAGGCGGCGCTGGTGTCGTCGCCGTTCATCGCCCATGCGGTGTGCTATGGTGAAGGTCGCAAGTATCTGACGGCGCTGCTGTCACTGCGGCGTCCCGTGGTGGAGGCGTGGGCGCGCACCGCCGGTCTCGCACTGGCGTGGCCGGATCTGGTCGCGCATCCGCGCTGGCAGGCGATGCTGCATGATGTCGTGAGTCAGGTGAACGCCGACCTCGCGCGCACCGACCGCGTCCAGCGGTTCACGGTCATCGCGCACGAATTGACCGTCGAAGCCGGTGAACTGACACCGACGCACAAGTTGGTGCGCCAGGTGATCGCCGCCCGGTACGCCGAATCCTTTGACGCGCTGTACGGAGAGTCGTCCGCATGACGAGTTCCAAGTTGACCGGCGTGCGCCGAGTGGCGTTTGCGGCTGTCGTACTGAGCGCGGCCGGCATAGCCGTCGCCTACGCCTCGGCGTTCGCTTCGCCGGCGATCGCCGCGTTCGGACCATGGATCATGAGCGTGGCGTTGCCCATCTGCCTGATGGCGATGATGACGTTCGGCGCGGTGCGTGACGGTCGGGGACTGGGGGTTCTGATATGGCCGATCGCCATCGTCTTGGTGCTGGTCACGGGCGGATTTCTGCTGGCTCTCGCCCTGCCACCTGACGAACCGTCTGCCGCGCTATGGCTCGGCTTGCCGAAGCGTGCGGCGGTGATCCTGTACGGCGTGGGCGTGCTGCCGTTGTTTGTGTTGCCGTTCGCGTATGCCCTCACCTTCGACGCGTTCACACTTTCCGACGCCGACATTGCGCGCGTGCGCGCGGCTCGCCGCGTCACGCTGCCGTCCGACGACGGGCCGGGGGCGGCATGATGGCGGGCCATGCTGCCGTGATCACCCCGCTCTTGCAGGGTACGACGTTGCCGTCCATGGCCCAGCCCGTGATCGGCGGCGTGGCGATTGCGTACTTCGTGGTGGTGGCGGCCATCGGCATCTGGGCAACCCGACGCACGAAGACCGTCGCCGATTTCTTTGTGGCCGGACAGGGGCTCGGATTATTCACGCTGGCGATTGCCTCGATGGCGGCGACCCTCTCGGGTTTCGCATTTATTGGAGGACCCGGCCTCGTGTATTCCATCGGTCTCGGGGCCGTATTCATCATCCTCCCGTCGGCGCTGACCAACTCGATGGGCGCCTGGGTGATGGCGAAGCGATTGCGGCTGCTGGCGGAAGTGCGCGAGATGATCACCATCCCCGACGCGATCGGCGCCCGATTCCAATCGCCGTTGGCACAGGGAATGTCGGCGGTGGCCATCGTGATTGCGGTGATCGGGTATATGGCCACCAACCTGCTGGCGCTTGGCCTGGTGATTGACGCGATCTTCGGCATTGGGCGCGTGCCGGCGATCTGGCTGGGTACTGCCATTGTGCTCGCGTACTCCGTGTCGGGCGGTATTCTGGCCGGCATTTACAACGACGTCTTTCAGGGCATCCTGATGGCGGTCGCGTCAACGCTCGTGTTTGCGTTCGCCTTGAAGTCCGGCGGTGGGCTGAGCGGGATCTCCCGCACGCTGATGACGCACGATCCGACCATCCTCGCGCCGTGGGGGAAACTGTCCCCATTGGCGGCCTTGTCATTCTTCTTCGTGTTCGGTTTGGGTTCGCTGGGGCAGCCGCATGTGGCGCACAAGTTCTTCATGCTGAAAGACGCACGTCGGCTCAAGTGGTACCCGTTGCTGATGACGTTGGCGCTGTCGCTCACGCTGCTGTTGTTTGTGGGTGTGGGACTCTCCATGAAGGCGCTGGTGCTTTCCGGTCGCGCCCCGGCACTGACGTCACCCGACGACGCCACTCCGACATTCCTCCTGCAGTTCACACCGTTGCCACTCGCGGCGTTGGTCTTCTCCGCCGTCGCGGCCGCGATCATGAGCACCGTCAACTCGTTCATGAGCATCGGGTCGGCCGCGTTGACGCACGACCTGCCGGTGGCGTTCGGCACGCGGGTGATCAACGAGTTGCGTTGGGGTCGTATCTGGACGGTGCTTATCACCCTGGGTGCGGCCATCGTGGCACAGGCCGCCGGGACCTTGGTGGCGCTGCTCGGCGTGTTCGGCTGGGGGCTGTTCGCGTCCACGCTGGTGCCGTCGCTGGCGCTTGGGCTCAACTGGCAGGGGGCCACACGTGCCGGGGCCATCGCATCGATCGCTACCGGACTGGTCACGACACTCGCCCTCGAATCGTTGGCATTCTTCAAGGTCTTCACGTTCCCATCGGGTGTGACCGCCACCGCCATCGCGCTGGTGCTGTCGCTGCTCGTGTTTGTGACCGTGTCGTGGCTGACGCGGGCGACGGCGGCCTCCACGCTCTCCGCCGATGTGCGCGCGGTGATGGAGGCGTGACCATGACAGAATCGGGCCCCTCGGATCGGTTCCTCGCGCTGGCCGTTGGTCAGTCGGCCACGATGACACGCACCGTTTCCGAGAGCGAGATTGTCCTCTTTGCCGCGATCACGGGCGACAGTAATCCCGTGCATCTTGACGACGCGCAGGCGCAGGCGTCGCGCTTCAAGGGGCGCATCGCCCACGGGATGCTGACGGCCGGCTTCGTCTCGGCGACGATGGCGATGCAGTTGCCCGGACCTGGTTCGATCTACCTGTCGCAGTCGCTCCGCTTTCTCCGACCGGTGCGCATCGGTGATGCGATCACGACGACGGTGGAGATCATCGAGCTGCTCCCGGATCAGCGTCACGCCCGTCTGTCGACGGAGTGCCGCAATCAGTCCGGCAAGCTCGTGTTGGACGGTGAAGCGGTCATCCTCATTCCCCGCGAAGGATGATGCCGCCACCGGTCGCAGTGTCCCCCCGTCCGGCTCGCGGTCGACGTCGGCCGTGGAAGCTCCGGAATGCGGTTTCAGGCCCCAGATTGTTGCAGTCTCCCGTTGTACCCCTCCAGGAGGATTTCGCATGTCAGTCCTAGTTCGTCATCCCGTATTCGCGGCAGTCTGCGTGCTACGGCAGTGTGTCCGGTTCAACCGTGCCATCATGGCGCTCTGCGGCGCGTTGTCCGTACTGGCGCTGCCGGTGGCGGCGTCTGCACAGACCGGTGGAGTGACCGGTCTGGTCACCGATAGTGCCAAGGTCCCGCTCCCTGGTGCCCAGGTCACCCTGGTGGGCACACGCTTTGGCGCGACGTCGGGCATGGACGGCCGCTACCGCGTGGTGGGTGTTCCGGCCGGCAGCTATTCGGTGCGTGTGCAGCGCATCGGTGCCAAGGCGCGGACCTTTGAAAACGTCGCGGTCGCGGCGGGTGCGGATGCGACGCTGGATATCACGCTGCAAGCGACGGCGCTCCAGCTGGGCGGGTACGTCGTGTCGGCGTCGCGTCGAGTGGAAAAGATCACCGAAGCGCCGGCGACGGTCACGCGCATTGACGCCGAGGCGTTCAAGTATTCGGCGGGCAACTCGTTCACGGCGGCGCTCAAGGAAGTCAAAGGCGTCGACTTCTTCCAGACGGGTATCGCGGCGGCGGGAATCAACGCGCGCGGATTCAACAGCGCGTTCAACAACCGCATGCTGCAGATGGAAGACAACCGGGTGGCCGTCCTTCCGGAGAATGGACTCCCCGTGGGTGTCTTCACCACGATTCCCAAGGTGGACATCGCCGGCGTGGAAGTCCTCATCGGCCCCGGCGCGGCGTTGTACGGCCCCGACGCTTCGAACGGAGTGGTGACGTTGCTCTCGAAGGATCCCAAGCAGTATCAGGGATTCACCGGCGAAGTCACCCTCGGTTCGAATGGCGGCAGTCCTGGCAACTACTTCGACAAGCAGAAGGGTCGCGTCAGCTACAATGACGCGCAACTCCGCTACGCGGGTGTGCGCGGCAAGCTGGGATACAAGGTGACCGGCGAGGTGCTGACCGCGCAGGACTGGCAGAACGTCAATGTGTACGGAGCGGGCACGACACCAGTGCAGGAGAACGGCCCGGACTGGTCAACCAGCTATCGTCGCGCCAGTGGTGCACTGGTGTATTACTTCGACAATGGCGGACGCCTCGAGTATCAGGCCGGTGCCAGCCGCAGCAATGGCATTGGTGTCACCAGCGCCGGCCGCAACCAGTTGAAGGACTGGGAATACCGGAACCAGCAGGTCCGCTTCACCACCAACAACTGGTTCGCACAGGCCTACACCACGCATTCGTTGTCGGGCGAGACCTTTGCCCTGAACGGTTACACCACCAACCGGGTGAATGCCCGATTCAACGGCATCGGTGATGATTCGGTGCGTCGTGCGTCGGCGTTTCCTGCCGACGGCCGGCTGACGGCGGCGGAAGTGCAGAACAATGTCACGCTTACGGGCCTGTTCAACACGCGCGTCGTCACGGGCGTGCAGTATCGTCGGGATGTGGTCAGTTCCAAGCGGGTGTGGTTGACCGATGCGCTGACCAAGGAAGACCTCAAGCTCACCCAGATTGGCGTGTACGCGCAGACGGAGACACCGCTCAACGAGATCACCAAGCTCGTGCTGGGCGCGCGGTACGACAATCCCGAGTTCTACGATCCGCAGTTCAGTCCCAAGGCGGCGTTGTTGGTGTCGCCCACCGAGAACTCGACGTTCCGCCTGACCTTCAATCGCGCCTTCAAGTCGCCGTCGATCCTGCAGACGAACTTCTTCTATCGCGATTTCAGCCCCGGCATTGGCGTGTTCGGCAACAAGGACGGCATCACCATCAAAAACGCGGCCGGCGTGGTCCAGCGCACCATCGACCCTGTGGTGCCGGAAGTGAACAACACATTCGAATTGGGCTACAAGGGCGTGCTGAACGAGCGTCTGTACGTGGACGTGGCCGGCTACGTGGCGCGGTACAAGGCGTTCCTGAGTCCGCTGGTGGTGGTGGCGAACCCGTTCGGCGGCACCTACGGCTACAACACGAAGACGGACACGAAATTCACGAATGCCGCCGGCGCCGACCAGGTCGCGCTGTCGTATCTGAATCTCGGTGAGGCGACCCTGTCCGGCATTGATGCCGGCGTGCGGTACGTGGTGAATTCCAAGTTCAACCTGTCGGGCACGATGAGCGCCCTCAAGCTGGACTCGATCATCGCCAAGGCCGGTGATCCGCCGGAGGCGACGTCGCTCAACAGCCCGTCGTTCAAGGCCACCATGGGCGGCGATGCGCACGACATGCCGTTTCAGTCGTTCGGCGGCTTCACGTTCCGATTCGTGAAGGACTACCGGTTCCTGTCCGGCGTGCATAACGGCGTCATTCCCGGCATCATCACGCTGGATATCAACGTCGGCAAGAAGATTGGTCAGCACACGACGCTCAACGTGTCGTTGCAGAACCTGTATACGTGCACGAGCGGTACCAGCACGCCACCGGTGTACCTGAATGCAGCGTTGCCGTCGTCGTTCCTCAAGGGATGGGATTGCGGCGTGGGCCGCAAGCACATCGAGCTGCTCAACATGCCGGCGTTGGGCGCGATGGGCTTCGTGGGCCTGCGGTTCGACCGCTGAACCGAACCCAAAGTCGGCGAGTGACCAGATGATGACTCGCCGGTTTCGACTGTCCGTCCTGGCGTGCGCGGGGATGCTGGCCATCCCCGCCACGCGAGGCGGAAGCGCCCAACCAACGGAGCCGACGATGACCGCGACGGATGCGGTGGGGCAGGTGATCACGGGGCGGTTTCACGGTCCCGCGGGCGGCCGGGCATGGCGCCTGTATGTGCCGTCGTCCTATGTGCGGTCCAAGCCGCCAATGCTGATGGTGCTGTTGCACGGATGCACGCAAACCGCCGCAGATATCGCGCGCGGATCACAGATGGATCAGGTGGCGGAGGAACTCGGCTTTCTCGTGTTGTATCCTGAACAGCCGGTGGAGGCGAATCCGCGGACGTGCTGGAACTGGTTCGATGCCGCCCATCAGGCACGTGACGCAGGGGAGCCCGCGATCCTCGCCGGTCTGGTGGCCGATGTCTTGACGCAATTTCCCGCGGACCCGACGCGCGTCCATATTGTCGGCATCTCCGCCGGTGCGGCGATGGCCGGACTGGTCGCCGTGGCGTATCCCGAGCGATTCGCGACGCTGACCAGCTTGAGTGGCGTGCCGTGGCAGGCTGCGCGCAACGTGGGAGCGGCGCTGTCGGTGATGCAACGCGGTGCCGGCGATGCCGTGCCCTCGGCGGATGCCGTGCTGCTCGGCATGGGGGCGCACTCGCGGGCACTCCCGGTGCTGGTCATTCATGGTGGTGCCGATGCCGTGGTGGCTTTTCGTAATGCCGACGAGACGGCCACGCAATGGGTCGGTGTGCACGATCGTCTCCGGGCAAACGCGGGCGCTCCGCCGTTGCAGGCCACGCCCGAACAGGTGACGCAGGATAATGCGTACACGGTGCGGCGCGTCGATTGGCGCGACGCCAGCGGTGCGGCGGTCGTCACGCGCGTGCGCATTGACGAATTGGGCCATGCCTGGGCGGGCGGTTCGACGGCCGGCACCTTCACGGATGCCAAGGGTCCTGACGTGAGTCGGATGGTGGCCACGTTTTGTCAACAACACCGTTTGCCGTAGTGGTCGCAGATCGTTCGTGCTCTCGTTCCGGTGCCGTCCGTGCCTGTGTTGACCCCTGAGATCTTCGATCCGTTGAGCTGGTGGTCCCGCGTTGAGGGCACGCGCGTGGCATTGATCGAGGCCGCGTCCGCGCGACGGCACACCTATCGGTCGTTGGACATCGATGCCGACAGGTGGTGCGCTCGACTGGCGGGGTGGGGCATCGGGCACGGCGACCGCGTGGCTATCCTCGCACAAAATCGCGCGGAGTTTATCCCACTCCTCTTCGGGTGCATTCGTCGCGGGGCGATACTCGTTCCCCTCAACTGGCGGCTCTCGGCGCCGGAACTTGCCCGCGTGGTGGAGGATGCATCGCCAGTGGTCCTCCTGGGCGAAGACCGCATGCGGACGCTGGCCGAAGCCGCACTGGCCGTGGCGACCCTTGAGCGGATTCCCGAGTGGCGCGATCTCGATCGCGATCTCGCTTCCGTCGCGGAGCACGTGCCCATGTCGCAAGCCCGCTCGGCGGAAGACGCCACGATGTTACTGTACACGTCGGGGAGTACCGGTTCGCCCAAGGGCGTGATGGTGCCGCATCGGCAATTGCTCTGGAACGCCATCGCCACGACGACGGCCTGGCGCATCGGCGCCGATGATGTGGGACCGATCGCGACGCCGTTCTTTCATACCGGTGGGTGGAATGTCTTCACTACGCCCATGCTGTTCCGGGGCGGCACGCTCGTCCTCACCGACGGGTTCGACGCCGCGGGATACTTCGAGATGCTCGAACGCTTTGGTGTGACGCTGGCGTTTGGCGTCCCCACGCAACTGGCCATGGTGCGCGAAACCGCAAGTTGGGGACGTCCGTTGCCGGCCCTGCGCACCTTTCTCTCCGGCGGGGCTCCCTGCGCACAGCGCATCAAGGACGCGGTCCGACTCGCTGGCTACAAGTTCCGGGAAGGGTACGGTCTCACGGAATGCGGTCCGAATTGTTTTGCCACCAGCGACGCAACGGCCATCGAGAAGGATGGAACCGTGGGTTGGCCCATGCCTTTTCTCTCGATGCGTTTGCGGGACGAGACCGGCCGCGTGGCGGGTGATGACGAAGTGGGTGAACTGGAGTTGCGTGGCCCGCAGTTGTTTGGCGGCTATTTTCGCGCCCCCCAACAGACGGCCGAGGTGATGACGGACGACGGATTCCTGCGGACCGGCGACCTGGCCAGTCGCGACGCGGATGGCGTCTACACCATACGCGGACGGCGCAAGGAGATGTTCATTTCGGGGGGAGAAAACGTCTTCCCCGGCGAGGTGGAAACGGCGTTGCTTGACTGCCCTGGCGTCAGGGAGGCGACCGTCATCGGGGTGGCCGACGCGCGGTGGGGCGAAGTGGGGTGCGCGCTGGTCGTGCGGGAGAGTGACGCGTTGGATGCGACCGTGTTGCTGGCGCACGCACGATCGCGGCTGGCGGGATACAAAGTCCCCAAGCATGTGCAGTTCGTCGATGCCATCCCGCGTCTGGGATCCGGCAAGATTGATCGACGGGCCGCGCACGCGCTGATCCCGCCGTGACCGCTACGTCCGCGCCCCTCCTGCCGGAATCGGCGGGGGCCACCGCCAAGGGGTCCACGGCCCGCGGGACGTACGCTTACGTGAAGGATTGTCTCGGGAGCTCTGGCCTGGACACGGTGCGCGCACGTCTCGATGCCGCAACACGGGCGCGGCTCGATACGGTTGAAGCCACTGAGGAGATCCCCTACCCGTACCTCGTGGCGCTGTGGGAGGTCATCGATGAGGTGCTCGGAGGCCGTTACCCGCAGTGGGCGGAAGACGCCGGGGCTTTCTCGATTGATTCGGTTGGCGTGCAGCTCTATGGTGGGATTCTGCGCAAGGCGTCGCCCAGCGTCTTCCTGACCCAGAGCATCTCGCTGTTCCGGCTGTATTATCATCCGGGTGACATTACCGCCGTCGAGGAAGTGGCGGGACGTGCTGTCCTGCGTCTCCTCGATTTCGATCCCATCACGCGCCTGTTCTGCCGTCGCCAAACCGGTGGATTGCGCCGTGCGGTGGAATTGGCGGGAGGCGATTCAGCGCGCGTTCGTCACGTGCGCTGTTCCATCGAAGGCGACGCATTCTGTGAGTGGCAACTCGAGTGGCACGTCCCGCGCGGTTGAAATCCGACGACACGTCCCTGCACGTGTCGACCCAGTTTGATCTGTTCCCCGTCGCGCCGGTGGTCGATATCCTCGATCCGCTGGCGGTGGTTGGCGTGCGGACCGGCGTCGAGCATCTCGTACGCGTGCGGCCGCGACCGAATGATGCGCCGCATATGGTGTTTCACGATCGACACGGGTGGTATTGCGAACAGCATGGCGCCCAGTGCGGTGCCGTGAAGTTGGCCCGGGACGCCGTTCCGTCGTGACGGTCGACCCGACGGCGCCAATCTGGGTCCCGTCGCGTGAGCGCATTGCCGGCGCTCGCCTGACCGGCTTCCGGGAATCGCTTATTGCGCGCGGCATCGCCTCGGCGGACATCTCCGATGCGCACCAGTTGCAGGCCTGGTCGGTGCAGCATCCCGAGGCATTTTGGAGCGCAATCTGGACGGAGGCAGGGATTCGGGCAGACGGGCCGGGCTCGGTGGACGCGCCCTGGAGCGCTGTGCTGCATGGCGGGGACCGTATGGCACCGCCCGACCCGGTGGCCGGACCACACTGGTTCACTGAGACGCGTCTGAATTTTGCCGAGCATCTGCTGCGCCGCCGAGACGCCGCCGTGGCCATTGTCTCATGGAATGAACTGGGGTGTCAACGCCGGCTGTCGTTCGACGAACTCGCCGTGGCCGTCGCGCACGCGGCGGCCGCCATGCGCGCGCTCGGTGTGGCTCCTGGCGATCGGGTTGTCGGCTATCTGCCGAATATCACCGAGGCGGTCATCGCGATGTTGGCGGCGGCCTCCATCGGCGCCATCTGGTCGTCCTGCTCGCCCGACTTCGGCACCAAAGGGGTGGTGGATCGGTTTGGCCAGATTGAACCGGTACTGCTGATTGCTGCCGATGGTTATCGCTATGCGGGCAAGCCGATCACCTGTCTGCCGCGCGTTCAAGAGGTGATGAAGGCCATCCCGTCGCTCCGGGCCGTCTGGATCGTGCCGTGGTTGGCCGCCGAACCCGAACTGACGGATCTGCCCGGCGTCGAGCGCTTCGATCACGTGCTGGCCCGCTACGCGCGCGACGACGACACCAGTGTTCACGCGACTGCCGTTCGATCATCCGTTGTACATTCTGTATTCGTCGGGAACGACCGGACTCCCCAAGTGCATGGTGCATGGGACTGGTGGTACGTTGCTGCAGCATTGGAAGGAGCATGCGCTGCACACCGACCTGCGTGCGGGAGACGCGCTGTTCTACTTCACGACGTGCGGCTGGATGATGTGGAATTGGCTGGTATCGGCGTTGTCGCTCGGGGTGACCATCGTGCTCTATGACGGCGCACCGCTGGCCCCGGATCCGGAAATCCTCTGGCGCATGGCGGAAGCCGAGCGGGTGACGGTCTTCGGGACCAGCGCCAAGTATCTCGCAACGCTCGAGAAGGAATCGGTTCGGCCGCGCGACCGATTCGATCTGTCCGCACTGGATGCGATCCTTTCAACCGGCAGCCCGCTGGCGGCGCACAGTTACGACTTCGTCTATCGTGACATCAAGGCGGACATCCGACTCTGCAGCATCAGTGGCGGCACCGACATCGTGAGCTGTTTCGCATTGGGCGATCCCACCGGCGCTGTCTATCGCGGGGAACTGCAGATGCGCGGATTGGGGATGGCGGTGGATGTTGTGGACGTCGACGGCCGTTCCGTGCGCGGTGAAGCGGGTGAACTGGTGTGTACCGCGCCATTCCCCAGCATGCCGGTGGCGTTCTGGAATGATCCGGACCAGCGACTGTATCGGGCCGCGTATTTCGAGTACTTCGCCAATATCTGGCGACATGGGGACTGGGCCGAGATCACCGCGCATGACGGCCTCGTGATCCACGGTCGGAGCGACGCCACCCTCAATCCGGGCGGCGTCCGCATTGGCACGGCGGAGATCTACCGGCAGGTTGAGCAGATCGGCGAGGTGCTGGAGTCTCTGGTCATCGAGCAGCGATCCGCAGTGTCTGCCGACGAGTCACGCGTGGTCCTCTTCGTGCGGCTCCGCGCCGGCGTCGTGTTGAACGAGGCGCTGCGCGATACCATTCGCCAACGCATCCGCCAACATGCCAGTCCGCACCATGTGCCACGGGTGATCGTGGCGATCAACGATGTGCCACGAACGCTCAGCGGGAAGATCACGGAGCTGGCGGTACGTGACGTGGTGCATGGGCGCCCCGTCCGGAACACCGATGCGCTTGCCAACCCCGAATCGCTGGCGCACTTCCGGGCCATTCCGGAGCTTGTCGGGTACTGATGGCCCGACGGGTGCGGCCTCACGTATTATCTTTACTGGATATGTTGACACACCTCGCGGGAGACATGGGTGACCAGCGGTCGCGCGCCTGGATCGGCGCGCTGCCGCGTTCACATATCTGATCGGCCGACGGCGAACTGTACCCCCCCCGTTCCGTTCCGATCATTTCTGACTTCTTGAGGATGTCATGGCGACGCTCACCGCTCCCGAGGCCGGCATCGAGCTGGATGCCTTCCCGATCAACGGCACCGACTATGTCGAGTTCTATGTCGGCAATGCCAAGCAGGCCAGTCATTTCTATCGCGCGGCATTCGGTTATCAGCTGATTGCCTATCGCGGTCCCGAGACCGGGGTTCGTGACCGCGCCAGCTATCTGCTGCAACAAGGCAAGATTCGCCTGATCCTGACCACCGCCATGGGCCCGGAATCGCCAATCGCCGACCATGTGCACCAGCATGGCGACGGCGTCAAGGACTACGCCCTCTGGGTCGACGATGCCCAACTGGCCTACGCCACCGCGATCGAGCGCGGCGCGATCAGCGTGCGCGAACCCGAGGTGATTCGCGACGACCGATGGCGAGATGGTCATCGCGGCCATCGCGACGTACGGCGACACGATCCACTCACTGATCGAACGCCGCAACTACCGCGGCACCTTTCTTGCCAGGATTCGGGATATCACACCGCACTATCAGCCGGCCGACGTCGGGCTCAAGTACGTCGACCACTGCGTCGGCAACGTCGAACTCGGCAAGATGAACCGCTGGGTGCAGTACTACGCCGACGTGATGGGGTTCCGCAATCTCATCACCTTCGACGATCACGACATCAGCACGGAGTATTCGTCGCTCATGTCCAAGGTGATGGCGAACGGCAACGACAAGATCAAGTTCCCGATCAACGAGCCGGCGTCGGGCAAGAAGAAATCCCAGATCGAGGAGTATCTCGATTTCTACGGCGGCCCCGGCGCCCAGCACCTCGCGCTGGCCACCGACAACATCCTCGAAACGGTAACCGCGCTTCGTGATCGCGGCGTGGAGTTCCTGTCGGTGCCCACGTCCTACTACGAAGAATTGCAGGCGCGCGTCGGCACGATCGACGAGCCGATCGAAGAACTGGCCGCACTCGGCATCCTGGTCGACCGCGATCCCGACGGCTATCTGCTGCAGATCTTCACCAAACCTGTGGAAGACCGGCCCACGCTGTTCTTCGAGATCATCCAGCGAAAGGGCGCGAAGAGCTTCGGCAAGGGCAACTTCAAGGCGCTCTTCGAATCCATCGAGCGCGAACAAGCGCTGCGCGGCAACCTCTGAGCCGACTATGCCTTTCTATCACGCACTCGGTTCGCTGCCGCGGAAGCGGCACATCGTCTTTCGTCGTCCCGACGGCGGCCTCTACGCGGAAGAACTGATGGGGCACGAAGGATTTGTCGGCACGTCGTCGTTGCTGTATCACGTGCATCCGCCCACGACGGTGCTCAGCGCCCGCCGGGTGCGCGACGATCGAGATGGGACGCCGATCCCACGTCCTGCGGCATCGGCACTTCCTCACGTCCCGGGTGGCGAAAGGCGGCTCGCCGACGCTGGACCGGATGCCGCTGATGTTCAACAGCGACATTGGCATGCTGTATGTCGAGCCCGACGTCACGGACTCGCACTTCTACCGCAACAGCCAGGCGGACGAGGTGGTGTATGTGGTCGAGGGGCAGGGCGTCCTGGAATCCGTGTTCGGTGAGCTGCCGTACAAGGCAGGCGACTACGTCGTCATCCATCGCAACATCACCCATCGCTGGCGTCTCGACGCATCCGCGGGCCCTGCCAAGTTTCTCGTGATGGAGAGCCGCGGGCACGTGCGTTTCCCGTCGCGCTACCGCAACGAGTAGGGACAGTTGCTGGAAGGCGCGCCGTACTCCGAGCGCGACATTCGTCGACCGCTCCATCTGGATCCGCGTGATGAGCGCGGCGAGTTCCCGATTCTCGTCAAGCAGTACAATGCCATCAACGAACTGGTCCTCGATCATCACCCGTTCGATGTCGTGGGGTGGGACGGCTACTTCTATCCGTGGAGCTTCAACATCCACGACTTCGAGCCGATTGTCGGTCGCATTCATCAGCCGCCGCCGGTGCACCAGACGTTCCAGGGCGACGGATTCGTGATCTGCTCGTTCTGCCCGCGCCCCTACGACTTCGATCCGGAGGCGGTGCCGGCGCCGTACAACCACAGCAACGTCGACTCCGACGAAGTGCTGTTTTATGCGTCGAGCGAGTTCATGAGCCGCAAGGGCATCGAGTACGGGTCGATCACGCATCATCCGGACGGCTTGCCGCATGGGCCGCACCCGGGGCGTGCCGAGGCGTCCATCGGCGCGAAGTACACGAACGAGCTCGCCGTCATGATGGACAGTTTCAAGCCGATGAAAATCGCGAAGGCCGCGATGCCGTACGAGGACCCGTCGTACCACAAGAGCTGGCTCGATGGGCAGCACGGCCAGTTCAATCCGCCAACGTCCTGACTTTCCCATCGGCCGTCATGCCACGACTTTCCGCTCGATTCGGTGCCTTCCCAGCCTATCCACTGGCGCACATCCCCGCCCGCAAGAAGGCACTGATCGACGCCGGCGTTGATGTGATCGACCTGGGCGCCGGCGACGCGGATCTCGCGCCGCCGGCGGCGGCGGTCACCGCCTTGCAGCGGGCGGCTGAGGTGCCGGCCATGCAACGGTACGGTTTTGGGCTGGGGTTTGTGCCGTATCGCGAGGCGGTCTCCGCCTGGATGGCGCAGCGCTTCGGACAGCGTTTCGATCCGATGACGGAAATCGTGCCACTCCTTGGCAGCAAGGAAGGGCTGGCCCATGTGGCATTTGCATACGTGGGTCCGGGCGATGTGGGCATCATTCCCGATCCCGCGTATCAAGCGTATCTCGGGGGGACGCTGTTGAGTGATGCGCAGCCGTACGTGTATGCGCTGCGCCCGAGAACGGACTTCCTCGTCGAGCTGGACGAGATTCCGCCGGATATCCTGGCGCGCACGCGCGTGCTGTATCTCAACTATCCCAACAACCCCACGGCCGCCATCGCCCCGCGTGACTATCTCGAGCGCGTGGTGCGGACGTGTCGCGAGCGCGACATCCTGTTGGTGTACGACAATGCGTACTCCGAGATGGGCTTCGAGGGGTATGTGCCGCCGAGCATCTTCGAGATCGATGGCGCGCGCGACGTGGCCATCGAGTTCCATTCGCTGTCGAAGACGTACAACATGACGGGATGGCGCTGCGGTTGGGCGGTCGCCAAGCCGGAGATTGCCACGGCGCTTGCCAAGGTGAAATCGTTCACCGACACGGGCCAGTACATGGGAATTCAGGCGGCGGGCGTCGCCGCCATTGAAAGCTGGGCGACGTTCGTGCCGGAGAATCTCCGAACGTTTCAGATACGACGTGACGCCGCGGTGGACGCGTTTCGCGCCAATGGATTCACGGCGGAGACTCCGCGCGCGACCATGTACCTGTGGATACCGTTGCCCGACGGGATCGCCAGCAAGGACTTCGCCGATCGGCTGCGGGAGGACGCGGGCGTGATCGTGCTGCCTGGATCGGGTTTTGGCGCAGGCGGCGAAGGGTTCTTCCGCATCTCGTTTATCCAGCCGCCGGCACGCATCGCAGAGGCGGCGCGCCGCGCTGGTGACGTGCTGCGCTCGATGCGGACTGAACACGACGCACGACCGTCACCCGTCACGGCCCGAGGGTGAAGGTGATCGGGCGCACGCTCGCCGTGCACAGGATGCGCCGTTGCGCGCCACTGCTGTGCGCGGCAGGGATGTTGAGTTGCCGACCCGTGGTGATTGTTGATCCGCCGCCGTCGGTGCCGACCACCGCAACGGCGCCGCCGCGTCCTGACGAGCGCGCCGCTGATGCGCCGCGCGCCGCCGAACGTCTGTCACGGCGCGTCCCTGCACGACCGGCCGTGAGTGAAACCGCGCCGGACGTGGCGCGCGAGTTTCGCGGCGTGTGGGTGGCGACGGTTGCCAATATCGACTGGCCGTCGAAGCGGACGCTGTCCACGGCGGCACAGCAGCGCGAACTACTCGATCTGCTCGATCGTGCGGCGTCGCTCAAGCTCAACGCGGTCATCTTTCAGGTGCGCCCCGCTGCCGATGCGCTGTATGCATCCACTATTGAACCCTGGTCGGAGTACCTCACCGGAACGCAGGGCAGGGCCCCCGAGCCATTCTGGGATCCGTTGTCGTTTGTCATTCGCGAAGCGCACGCCCGCAATCTGGAACTGCACGCCTGGTTCAATCCGTATCGGGCGCGACACACCGACGCGCGAAGTCCCCTGGCGTCCAATCACTTGGCCCGCACCAATCCGGCGCTGGTGAAGAAATATGCCGGGTACCTCTGGATGGACCCCGGCGAGAAAGCAGTGCGCGAGCGCACGCTGCGCGTGGTGCTGGACGTGGTGAAGCGCTATGACATCGATGGCGTGCACATCGACGATTACTTCTACCCGTATCCCGAGAACACGAGGCGCGGGCGCGAGATCCCGTTCCCGGATGACGGGAGTTGGCGCAAGTACCGCAAAGGCGGCGGCACGTTGGATCGAGGGGATTGGCGGCGGCGAAACGTGGACATGCTGGTGGAAGCGTTGCACGATGGCATCCACACCGTGAAACCGTGGGTCCGGTTCGGCGTGAGTCCGTTCGGCATCTGGCGTCCCGGGTACCCCGCGCAGGTTCGCGGGTTTGACGCGTTCGGCAAGCTGTACGCCGATGGCCGAAAGTGGCTGAACGAAGGATGGGTGGACTACTTCACGCCGCAACTCTATTGGCCGACCACGCGGGTCGCGCAGTCCTATCCCGCACTCTTGCAGTGGTGGGCCGAGGAAAACACGCAGTCCCGTCATCTGTGGCCCGGGAATTTCACATCGCGCGCCGGCGCGTCGGGGGCGAGCGCGTTTTCGGTCGGCGAACTGGTGGAGCAGATCCGGGTCACACGGCTCCAACCCGGCGCCACCGGCAACGTGCACTTCAGCATGAAGTCGTTTCTGCTCAATCAAGGCAGCATGAACGACTCACTGGCGGCGGGTCCGTATGCCGACATTGCGCTGACACCGGCGACCCCGTGGCTGCCCACCGCGGCCCCGCCGACACCGGCGCTCCGCCTCACCAACCGGAATGGAACGCCCGCGTTGGTGTTGGGCACCATTGGTCCGGCCGCGCCATGGCAGTGGCTGGTACAATACCGAACGCCTGAAGGCTGGACCACCACCGTACTGCCAGGGGACGCCACGTCCGTTCCACTCCCGGTGTCCGGGACCCCCGATCGGGCCACCGTTCGCGCCTTCAACCGGGTGGGGGTTGAAAGTCCCCCCGTTTCGATATCGCTTTCAGATACGGCGTCCGGGCTGAATGTCTCCGGACGCGCCGCCCAGCCGGCGGCGTCCCGTTCTTCCTCCAGAGGTCGTCCCGATGGCCGTTGAACGTTCATCGTTCTTTTATCGAATTACCTCCGGTATCCGGATCACCGTGCGTCCGAGATATCTGCGGGAACGTTCGAATCCGATGCTCGCCCAGTATGTCTTCGCGTATCACATTCGCATCGAAAACATCAGTGATCAGGCGGCGCAACTCCGCACTCGCCGGTGGCTCATTCACGATGAGTCGGCCGGTGACACGGTGGTGGAAGGGGAGGGCGTGGTTGGCGAACAACCGCACTTGATGCCCGGTCACGTGCATGAGTACCGCTCGTTCTGTGTCCTCAAGTCGCCGCACGGTTGGATGGAAGGCACCTACCGTTTTGTGCGTGACGACGGCTCGTCATTCCAGGCGGTGATTCCGCGTTTCACGCTGGCCGCTGAGCCGCGCGCCGATACGGTCTCGTAGCCGCCGATGCTTCAGGCGGTGGGTCGCCTACATCCCACCAGACCACACCAGCCAGCCCACCGAAGCCGCAATCACGCTCGTCACGACCCCCGCGATCATGAGGCCGCGGGAACTGCGAGGTGCACTGGCCCGACCGGCGCGAATGTTCGGTCGCCGGATGCGACGCTCGCGGTCCAGATCGTCGGTGTTGTGCAGTGTCAGCCGCGGTGCGCGTGCCTCTCGTTCGCTCTCTGAACTGGCCTCGCGACCGCCGGACGTGTCGTACCCCGCAAATGCGCGATGACTGGACGCTGGCGACGGCATGACAATCGGTGTGCCTCGCGGAGTCGTCCGCGGTTGCACCGCACGCATCTCGGTCGGCGTCGGGACGTGTGACGCGGTTGGCGGGACCAGAATATCCAGATCGGCCAAATCCGGACCGCTCGATTCGCTGGGCATGCCGTATTCCACGACGAAACCCAGCACGTTGTTGACCGACGTCGAGGCGTGCGCCCCGTGTCCCGTGTGTCCGGCCGCCGACGGTTCCACCAGATCAAACGTCGCGTGGCCAAAGATGTCGTCCGCGCGCGGCGATTCGGTCAACTCGATCGACTCATCCACCATCGTCAACCCGGTCACCATCTCTTCTGCCACCCCGACCACGTCGTCAACGAGATCAAAATCAAGCCCAAGGACGCCAGCCGGCGCGGCGGATTCGACTTCGACCATCACCAACTCCGGACCCTCGGGACTCTCGACACCTTCGACCTCCATCACCGCGAGCGGCGTAATGGCCCGCGAGGAGGTGGGCGTCGATCGCAAGAGCTCGTCGGTCACGCGCACGGCATCACGCAGCGGCTGATCGTCGAACGCATACTCGACGTCGACATCAGCATCGGCAGCGTCGGCCACGTGGGCCGTCGCCACGTCAAGCGCCCCGGAATCCTCACTCGACGTCGTCTCGGCAACATCCACCACCGGTGCGGCCGGTACTTCGCGTTCGGCAATGCACGCCAATCGACTCGGCTCGCGGTACTGGGCGACTCGCCGCAAGAGGACGTCGGCCGTATCGGTCGGCAACTCGTGCGCCGCGAGCAGGGCATGCAGCCGAATGAGGTAAGGCTCGGCGGTCGAGGGTTGACCCGCAACCATGGCGAGGCGAGCCGCGTTCTCAAGCACGGACGACAGGCGCAGATCTTCGTCGCCCGCGCTGCGTTCGATGCCGGCAATGGCGCGCGTCATGAGTCCGAGCGCTTCATCCGTGCGTCCGACCGCCCCCAACATCACCGCGAGATCGGCGCGCGCGCGCGCTACAGCGATCGCGTCCTCACCTACCAGCGCCGCGCGCAAGGAGCACGCGCGCTGGGCATGCCGAATCCCGTCCTCGGCCCGTCCTGCGCGGAAACTGGCCTGCGCCAGATTGTTGAGGATCAGCGCCAGCGCTTCGTGCGAGGCGACATCACCCGGTGCGGCGGCGACCTCGGCGGCCGTGGAAAACGCCTCGGCCGCATCCGACCAGGCCCCCACAGCCGCATACGCGAGTCCGCGGGCGTTATCGTCGCTCCAAACATCGCGCGTCGCGCGCGGGTCCGCCGTGAGTCCGAGCATTGCGAAAGCTTGACGCCTCGTCGAGGGGATCGTCACCGCACTGTGCCCGTGCGGTGACAGTCGTGCTGGGAGCGAACGGAATGCCAGTGCCGGCACTGTTCTGCCGACGAAATCGGGAGGCGGAATATGTGGACTGCCGAGCTCAAGCGCGATGGACGCGTAATCTCGAATCCGGAAGATTTCCACGCAAATTGTGGAAATCCCCATTTGCGTCGTCTGCTGCTACCGAAGGGTCTGGTATCGCTGCATCATCCTCACGTGCTGAGACTTCCCACTTTCCGATTCCGCGCCGCTGGTTCAGTCGGCGGCCTGCTCGCCCTCCTGCTGCTTCCGGGTGCGCAGGCCTGTGAAAAGAAATCGGATGGCGTCACCATCAGTGGTGACGTCGCGGGGTTGGACTCCATTGGACTGCGGGGCGATTCACTGATCGCGCGGGCCGACCGAATGCCGTCAACCATTGACTCCCTGCGCGCCATCGCTGAAGGAAAGGTCCCGCGACCGCGCGTCGTTGCGGGGACCAAGGGCGATTCGGCGGCGCCCAAGGCGCCGGTCACCAATCCGATCGTCGGGGGAACCGGCGCATCCATCACCCTGCGTGCGCAAGCGCGGGGCGACTCGATGGCCCGCGCGGCGGCATTGCGTTTGGTCTACGGCAACAGCTCCGGACGTTCACGCGGTGATACCGTGCGAGGCGTGGTCACGCTGATTGGTGCCGAGCCGGCAAAACAAGTGGTGTTGCGCACGGTGGATGGGAGCAGGACCATTGCCATGAGCGGCATGGTGACCACGGGCTTGTCGCGCCTCGCTGGCGTGGAACTGATGGTCCGCGGCGTGATGATCACGCCGCTCGATATTGTGGTCTCCGAATTCGTCGTCCGCGCCGCCAATGGGGTGCCGGCATTCGACGGAAAACTCGCCAGCGACGGCAACGGAAGCTTCCTGCAGCTTACGGACGGTTCGGGACGCAAGCGCATCGGCGCGTTGCCGTCACCGCTGCAAGGGCTTGACGGCACGCGAGTATGGATTGCGCTGAAGCCGGGTGCACGCAGCGCCACGGCGTACGGCGTCATTGGTCGCCGGTAGCTCCGTCCACCGCGCCGGTCATGATCGCCACGGCGTCGGACATGTTGGACTGACGCGGGTCCAGAATCGCCGCGCGCCGTCCCAGCCGTTGCACGTGGATACGATCGGCCACGGCAAACACGTTCGGCATGTTGTGGCTGATCAGCACCACCGACAGTCCACGATCGCGGATGCGGCGAATCAACGACAACACGGTGGCACCTTCACGGACGCCCAGCGCCGCCGTGGGTTCATCAAGGATCACCACATACGCCCTGCCGTTGCCCGCCCGATAACGTTTCCAGCGGCTGGGTGATGGACTGCACGCGAATGTCGAGCGCGGCCAGGTGCTCGGCGGCTTCGCGTTGCATGCGCGCGTGATCCAGCAACCGAAGCAGTCGACCACTCGGACCGCTGCGACGGATTTCCCGCCCGAGAAACAGATTCTCCGCAATGGACATGGCGGGAGCGACGGCCAGGTCCTGATACACCGTCTCGATACCGAGCTCCCGCGCCTGCAGCGGATGACGCAAGCGCACGACGGCACCATCGAGTCGGATTTCACCGCTGTCCGGCGCGAGTGCCCCGGAGAGCATCTTGATCAGTGTTGACTTGCCGGCGCCGTTGTCACCGATGACGGCCATGACTTCGCCGGTACGTACTTCGAAATCGGTACCATCGAGCGCGACCACGTGTCCGAAGCGCTTGGTCAGTCCTCGCGCTTCGAGCGCCAGAGGAAGGACCACCGCGGACTCGTCCGCCGCACGCATCGCGGTCACGGCTGACGCGACCATTGGTCGAGTGCGACGGCGACAATCACCAGCACGCCGGTCACCAACACCTGGTAGATCGACGAGACGCCCATCAGCGTCAAGCCGTTCCGGAACACGCCAACGATCAACGCCCCGACCAGCGTACCCAATACCAGTCCACGCCCACCAAACAGGCTGGTGCCGCCCAACACCACGGCAGTCACCGTGTCGAGATTCTCTGTTTGGCCCGCTTGTGGATCTCCAACCCCGGTGCGTGCAACGGACAGCAGTGCCGCGAGGCCGTAACAGACGCCGGCCACGGCATACACACCCACCACGACCCGGTCAGTCGAGATACCCGCCAGTCGCGCCGCCTCCCGATGATTCCCGACGGCGTAGACATGACGCCCCGCCGCCGTTTCGCGAAGCCACAGCCAGGCCAGCACATACAGTCCGAGCATCAACACCACACCGTAGGTGACCGGGGCATTCCCGACGCGAATCGTGGTGCCGAGCCAGGTCATCAGCGGCGGGACATCCGTGACGCTCTGCGATCGGGAGAGCAACTGCGTGGCCGCGAAGGCAATGTTCATGGTACCAAGCGTGACAATGAACGGTGGCAGCTTCACGCGAGTGACCAGCAGTCCGTTGATCAGGCCGACGGCGGCGGTCACGCCAATGCCTGCCGACATCGCGGCCATTGGAGGCCACCCGGAGGCCGCCGCGAGCTTTGTCATGACGACCGCTCCCAGTGCCATGACGAGGCCGCAGGAGAGATCGATGCCGGCGGTGAGAATCACCAGCGTCTGGCCGATGGCGAGCACACCGACCACCATCACCTGTTGCAGGATCAGCGCGAAATTCTCACTCGCCAGGAACCGCGGAGACTGCGTGCTGAAAACCACGCAGGCCAGCAGCAAGGCAATGAACGGTCCAAGAGTCGCGAGGGATCGTGCCCTCAACGATCGCCCCAGCACACCGCCAAGGCACTGTCGGCGGTGACGCTCGGCACGCCAGTCAGCGGGCGCGCGGTGATCAGCTGGACGCCCGTATCGGTGTAGCCGCTGGGTTTCGTACCGGTTTTCGCAAAGCGCACGGCGGCATCCACGCCCATCTGCGCCATCTTGTGTGGATACTGCTGCGCCGTTGCGCCAAGTCGTCCCGCTTGTATGGCCTTGATACCCTGACAGCCGCCGTCGACGGACACCAGCACGACGCTGGCGGCTTTGCCTGCGCGTTCGAGCGCGTTGAACGCACCCGCCGCGGTCGGTTCATTGATGGTATAGACCACGTTGATGTCAGGGTTCTTCTGCAGACAGTTCTCCATCCCCGTCTGCCCCTTCGCCCGATCTCCGTAGCTGTCCGCCATGCAGACAACTTCCGACGGGCTCGCCAATTCATTGCTGGTGCGCGCGTTCGTCGGCAGGCCGATGCCCTTGAGAAATCCGTTGTGGCGCTGCGCACCCACGGGATGTCCCGGGAGCAGATCCAGCGTGGCAATACGCGGCGCCCGGTTACCCAGTGCCGCCTTGGCATATTCGCCAATCAACTCGCCGGCGCGATAGTTGTCGGTGGCAAAGAGTCCGTCCGTGGCATCGGGTGGATCGGCCGGGCTGTCGAGCGCGATCATCAACACACCCTGTGCGCGCGCCTTCCGGATGGCCGGCACGATGGCCTTCGAATCGTTGACCGTGATCAGAATCGTTTTCGCACCGGCCGCCACCATGTTTTCGATCGCCGTTACCTGCGCCGCATTGTCGCCGTCGTTCTTGCCTGCACCGGTCAGGAGGCGAAACCCTTGCGCGGCAGCGGCCGCCTCGGCGCCCTGTTTCATGGTGACGAAGAACGGATTGGTTTCAGTCTTCGTAATCAAACCGATAACTGGTTGGCTGTCGCCACTGCGACACCCGCCAATCGCGACCAACGCGGTCACCACAGCGGCGACCGACCAGCGGACGTCGTTCATGCGTGCGATGCCCACGTGGTCTCTCCTTTCGTGTAGGGCGCGCAGGGATCGAACCGTCCGGGCGATTCGACGTAGCGCATCGCTTTGGTGTAACCGATTTCCGACGTGAAGAACCCGAGCAGCGTGAGTTCCTTGATCATCCGGAAGTAGTGAGTGGGTTGTTCGGCCGTCTTGCCGGCCATGTATGCCTTCGCGTCCCGGTCGACCGATTCCAGCAGCGACAGGCGCTGCGCGGGTGTCGCCGCGACAAAGGACGTGGCGTGTGCCGTGACGCATGCCTGATTGAGCTGCGTCAGGCCGGTACGAAAGATCTCTTGGTCGCGCGTCGTGTAACAGTCGGTGACCATGAGCGCCAGAAAAGCGCCCACGTGCGCGGCTTTCGCACCCGGCGACTTTTCCGTGTCCGGCAGGATGGTGTCGGCGATCTCGTCGAGATAAGCGATATCGGCCGGCGTGAACGTGCCGATACCAGACGTCCCCGACGTCCCGTCGCGCGGGCGATCCGGCGAGCAGGCGGTCCAGAGCGCGCTGCCACCAACCAACGCGACGCCGCCCAGCATCGCGCTGACACGCTTGATCGCTTCACGTCGATGCATGACGTCCATTGAATCCGATGCTCGTGACATGTGGGTGCCGTGGTTCAGAGATTGCGACGGGAGAGCTCAGCCACCGCGTGATCGGCGGCCCGTGCGGTCAACGCCATGTACGTCAACGAAGGATTCTGGCAGGCTGCCGAGGTCATGGCCGACCCATCCGTGACAAAGACATTCGGCGCATCCCACACCTGATTGTGCTTGTTGAGCACGGAGGTCTTCGGATCGACGCCCATGCGCGCCGTCCCCATCTCGTGAATGCCCTGACCGGGGAAATAGCCGTTGTCGAACGTGTGCACATTCTTCACCCCGCACTGTTCGAGCATGTCCGCCATGTCGGCCATCATATCGACGCGCATGAGGCGCTCGTTCTCTCCGGTGGCACAATCAATCTTGAGTACCGGCAGTCCCCACTTGTCCTTCCTCGTGGGGTCCAACGAGATCTGATTGCCGTGGTCGGGAAGCATCTCGCCGAACGCCGTGGCACCAATCCCCCAGGCCCCCGGCTGAGCGGCGGCATCCTTGAAGTCGCCACCGATACCCAGTTCGGCAACGGCGCGTTGCCAGTTGGAGCGCCCGGCGCCGCCTTGATAGCCAAAACCGCGCAGATAGCCACGCTTGTCGCCAAACAGATTCCGGTAGCGGGGAACGTAGAACCCGGTCGGCCGACTGCCGTAGATGTACTTGTCCTCCATCCCCTCCAGTGTGCCGGACGCGCCCAGTCGGAAATGATGATCCATCAGGTTGTGTCCCAGTTCACCGGAACTGCTGCCCAGTCCGCCCGGCCAGATATCGGTGGCCGATCGCATCAACAACCATGTGGAATTCAGGGTCGAGGCGCACAGGAAGACGATCTTGGCCTGATAGTCGGTCACCTGATTCGTGATCGCATCAAGCACGCGAACACCACTGGCGCGCTTCCGATCGCGGTCGTACAGCACTTCGGTGACGATCGACCAGATCTTCATGGTCATCCGACCTGTCTTGACAGCGGCCGGTAGTGTCGAGGACTGCGAACTGAAGTAGGCGCCATATGGACACCCCAACCAGCACGCGTTGCGCGACTGACAGCGATTCCGACCCGGCAGTGGCTCGGTGAGATTGGCGGTCCGACCCGGAATGATGCGTCGCTTTCCGTTGAACAGCTTCTGCAGGCGGCCCGCCACGAGTTCCTCGGCACAGTTGAGCGGCATGGCGGGCTGGAATTGTCCGTCCGGCAACTGCGGCATGCCTTCGCGTGACCCGGCGATGCCCGCGAACTTCTCCACGTAGTCGTACCATGGCGCCAGATCGTGGTAGCGAATCGGCCAGTCGGTGGCGATGCCATCCTTGGCGTTCGCCGCGAAATCGAACGTGCTCCACCGATAGCTCTGACGTCCCCACATGAGCGACTTGCCGCCCACATGGTAGCCGCGAAACCAGTCGAAGCGCTTGACCTCGGTGTAGGGCGACTCGCGATCGTCGACCCAGAAGTCGAGGTTGGTTTCCTGCAACGGATAGTCGCGCTTGAGCACGGGATAGTGCGCGATCATCTCCTGCGTGCGACCGCCACGGTGCGGATATGCCCACGTCGGCTTGAAGGCGTTTACGTAGTCCTTGATGTGCTCGATGTTTCGACCCCGCTCGAGCACCAGCACGTTCAGGCCTTTCTCGGTGAGTTCCTTGGCGGCCCAGCCGCCGGAGATACCGGAACCCACGACAATCGCATCGTACTCGGTGGTCTGCATCACGCGCTCCGCAGGGATGGAACGAGGCGCGCAGGAAGGCGACGCGCCGACTGCTGCAGAGTATGCGGGTTGGACGGCGCGCGGGGTTACGCTCCCCAATCGATTGCGGTGTCAGCTTTCCCGGATCGCCGCCATCGGCGTCGCCCGGTAGACATCTCGGCTGGTCAGCCAACCGATCGCCATCGTCAGCAACAGCATCCCGCCGCCGATCATCGCCGTGGCGGCAATCGCGGGGTCGAATGGATCGTGGAAGACGAAATGCGTGATGCCCCACGCGCCCGCGAAGGCGAGCAGCATGCCGGTGAGCGCGCCAAGTGCGCCGAGCGCGCCGTATTCAGCCAACAGCACGCGCAGCACCTGCGCCCGCGATGCACCAAGGGTGCGCAACAGGACGCCCTCACGCAGCCGCGCGCGACGCGTGGCGGCGACCGCGCTGAAGAGCACCGGAATGCCCATGGCGATCGAGAAGACACCCAGGAATCGGATCGCGAGCACGACGCGGTTCACGATCGATCCGACCGTCTGCCGCACCAACGTGAGATCGAGACTCGAGACATTCGGGAACCGACGCACCACATCGCGCTGAATCGCGGCCAAGGCATCGCCCGGCGGGACATTGGCCACCAACACATACTGCTGCGGCGCGCGCCGGATGGCCTCAGGCGAAAGACCACAAAGAAGTTCGCTTCAAAGCGCGCCAAGTTCACCGTGCGCAGGCTGGTCACCACCGATCGGACCGGGACGCCCTGCACATTCCACGCGACCGTGTCGCCAAGCGTGCAGCGCCAGGTCCGTCGCCACATCTCGTTCGAACGACGCCGGAAAGGGCGCGTCAGGATTTGGCGCTGCCGCGCGCGCTTCGCGCTGTCAGGAAACCAGTGGCCCGCCTTGAGCACCTCCGAACCGACAATGGCCTCGCGATACGTCGAGCGATACTCGCGGCGCAGCGCCCAGCCCGCGCGCCGCACCCAGGTATCCGCCATGAGTTGGCGCCACGCTGCGTCCGTTCACCGCGTCAATGCGCATCGTCATGATCGGCGTGCGTTGCACGATCTCGTACGGCGTGCGCGCAACAGCGAATCCAGCGGCGGCGCCTGATCGTCCTGCACGTCGAAGAACAGGAGATTGCCGGCACTGGCGTCGGCGGACGACTGGACGCGACGCAGCAAGTTCGCCTGGACGAGATAGACGGTGCTGAGCAGAAAGGCTCCGAAGCCCAAGGCCAGGGTCACCGCCCGTGTCTGGTTGGCCGGACGGTGCAGGTTGGCAACGCCCTGACGCAACGTGAACGGCCACGAGGGGCGCGCACTGCGACGTGCCAGTGCAATCAGCAGTGTCGCCGCCACCCACAGCACGGCGACCGCGCCCGTGATACCCGCGCTGACCGCCAGTCCTTCACGCCACGCACCCAATCGGGTCATGATGATGGCCACCAGACTGCCCACCAGCAGGCCGTCGACGATCAGGCGCGCCAGGTCTTTCCACTCGCGCGGCAAGGCAGCCGTGTCCGCATCCCGTCGAATGGCCTGCAAGGGGGAAACCCGGCGCAGCGCCAGCAGTGGTCGCATGGCGAAGATGAGTGCCACCCACACGCCGGTGGCTAGGCCCAGCACCAACGGTTGCGGTTCGAGCGCGATGCGCACGTCGATGGGCAGGAAGTCGGCCACCACCAACGGCAGCAGGAACTGAATGCCGATGCCCAACAGGGCGCCGGCGAGCGCACCCACGAATCCCATGGCCGCCGCCTGAACCACGTACAACGAGAGTACCTGCCGACTGGTGGCGCCAAGGCATCGCAGCACCGCCACCGTGTCAATCTTGGCGGTGACGAACGCGTTGACACCGCTGGCGACGCCGATACCGCCAAGCAACAGCGCAATCAAGCCGATGATGCTCAGGAAGTCGGCCAGACGCACGACCGCTTCGGTGAAATCACGCTCGGTGTCGGCCACCGTGCGCACGCGAACACGCGCACGCGGCGCGGGCGAGGAGAGTCCGCTGCGCGCGGTGTCGCTGGCCGTCGCGGTGATACTCGCGGTCGGCACGCTCGCCGGTGCGGGCGCTGGTACGGGCGCCGTCGCGCGCCGTGTCGGTCGCGTCATCAGCACCGCCGCCGCCGCCGCCGCACCGCCCGCCCCGGCATCACGCGCGTCCGCGGCTTCCTGCAGCGCCGCGGCGCGCGGATCAATCCGCCAGCGCAAGCTGCGGGCGAACAGCGCCGCCTCCTTTTTCGCCGACAATGTCGCTGGCAACTGCAACACCACATCGTACTCGGCGCGACTGCCGAACTTGAGGAGCCCAGTCGAGGCAATCCATTTGTCCGAGATGTAGATCCGTGGACCGATCACCGCGGTGATGCCCGCGTCACCCGGCACGTTGCCCAGGGTGCCGGCAATACGGAACAGACGCACGCCGAGGCGCAGGGAATCGCCCACCGCGGCGTTCAGCGCAATCAGGAGCGATGGATCGACAAACACCACGGGAGCGTCATGCACGGTGCGCCATCCGCCCGCCGGCACGGTCTCGATGGCACCGTAAAACGGGTACCCCGGCGACACGGCGCGGACCTGCACCAATCGGGTGCCGCCTGATGGCTCGGCCAGCGCCATGGACGCAAAGGTCGTGATGCGCGCGTACGGCACACCGACCGTCGCGAGCGAATCGAGCAACGTATCGACCACCGCAGGAAACTCGGCCCGCGCGCCCAGCGAGACGTCGCCACCCAGGAGTGTTCGCGATTGATCGCGAATGGAACTGGTGATGTTGCCCGCGAACGAATCGATGGCCACCAGTGCGGCCACCCCAAACGCGATCGACGACATGTACAGTGCCAGACGTCGACGCGCGGTCCGACTCTCCCGCCATGCCAGGCGCACAGTCGCCGACGCGGTCACGGCTCCCCGTACCGCCGGACGCGCCAGCAGGTCTCCGTGGTGACATCCTCCACCACGACGCCGTCCCGCAGCCGGATCGTGCGCTGCGTGCGCGCCGCGAGTGCCGCGTCGTGCGTCACGAGCACGATGGTGCAGCCGCGTTCGCGATTCAGTTCTTCCAGCAGTTCGACGATGCGTTCGCCGGTCACGCCATCGAGATTGCCCGTGGGCTCGTCAGCGAACAAGATTCGCGGCTGGTTCACGAACGCTCGCGCCATCGCCACGCGCTGCTGCTCGCCGCCGGACAGCTGCTGCGGAAAGTGATGGGTGCGGTCGCCCAGTCCTACCCGCGTCAGCAGGTCGCGGCCCGGGCGGCCGCGTCACGGGCCGAGGCGCGGCCGGAGAGTTCCAATGGCACCTGGACGTTTTCCTGCGCGGTCAGCGTCGGGATCAGCTGAAAGCTCTGAAAGACAAATCCGACTTTTTCGCCGCGCAGGGCGGCTCGCTGATCTTCATCCAGGCGCCCAGGTCCGTGCCGTCCAAGGTCACCGTGCCGCGTGATGGCGTGTCCAGTCCGGCCAGCAGTCCCAGCAGAGTTGTTTTTCCGCTGCCGGAGGGCCCGACGATCGACACGAACGCGCCCTGCGGAATCTCGAACGACACGTCCTGGAGTACGGTGAGCGGCTGTGCGCCACTCTGATACGATTTGGTCAACCCACGAGCGACAAGCATGCGATTGATGAGTTGGGATTCGATGAACCAGGCCCGACGCGCGATCGCGCTGGCCACTCGCCGTGGTGAGCGCTCGGCCGCTTGGACCGCTGGGTCAGGCAAGGACCGCCTCAAGCGCCGCGCCCGGTCCGACACCATCAGGGGAATCAACCGGAGCGGCCGCCACTGGGGCAACCCCCCGCGCCCGTCCCGGTTCCGCCTCCGTACCCCGGCCGCGCGCCGGCAGGTCGTCTTGCTGGGCACCAGCCTCACGGCCGGCCTGGGCTCGACCCGGACAAAGCCTACCCCGCGTTACTCCAACGCAAAAGTCGATTCCGCAGGGTTCCCGATCACGCTCGTGAACGCCGGTCTGAGCGGCGAGACATCCGCGGGCGCGCTGCGCCGGGCGGGGTGGGTGCTCGATCAACCCGCGGCGGCCGTGGTACTCGAGGTTGGCGCGAACGATGGCTTGCGCGGTGTCGATCCCGATTCCACCAAAGCCAATCTGGTGGGACTCATCGGGGTGGTGCACCGCCTCCAGCCGACGGCCACCGTGCTCTTGATTCAGATGGAAGCGCCCACCAATCTGGGGCGCGATTACACCACTCGCTTTCAAGTTGCCCATGATGCGCGTCCACGCTGTGTTGACTTGGATCACGCCACTGCTGCTGGCGCTGCCGACCACCGTGGCTCGCCAAGCGGCTGCGCCGCGCGCCGCCCTGTCGGAGCCGGCACTGTCGCCGGATGGCAAAGAGCTGGTGTTTGTGGCCGGCGGAGACATCTGGACCGTGCCGGCCAGCGGGGGCGTTGCGCGCCTGCTGGTGGCGCACCCGGCAACCGAGTCGCGGCCGTTGTGGTCGCCCGATGGCGCGCGTATCGCGTTCGTGTCGACGCGCACGGGCGGCGGCGATGTGTATGTGCTGGAGCTGGCGAGCGGTCGGCTCACGCGTCGCACGTTTGACGACGGCCGGGAGCAGCTCGACAGTTGGTCGCGCGACGGGGCCTGGCTGTACTACTCGACGAGCAGCAGGGACATCTCCGGCATGAACGATGTCTGGCGGGTGAGCGCAATGGCGGACAGCCCGCGCTCGTGCCGGGCGATCGGTATGCCTCGGAGTACTGGGCGGCCCCGTCGCCCGATGGAAAGACCCTCGCGATTACCGCCCGCGGCACGGTGGTGGGCCAGTGGTGGCGTCATGGACATTCGCATCTCGACGAGAGCGAAATCTGGTTGGTGAAGGGGCTGGAAACCGGCACGCCGACGTACGAGGCCTTCGGTGCGTCAGGGGGCGCCAAGGAGGCGTGGCCCATGTGGGCGCCAGACGGCAACGCGGTGTACTACGTGAGTGATCAGGGCGGACAGGAAAATCTGTGGGCGCAGCCGATGGGTCCGACATCGCCAAGTCACGGACGCCAGATGACGCATTTCACGAATGGTCGTGCTCTGGCCGCCGATCGCGCACGACGGCAGCACCATTGTCTTCGAACGGAACTACGGCATCTGGCGCTACGATGTCGCCAAGGGCGCGCCAGTGAGATCGGCGATCACGCTGCGCGGCGTATCTGCCGAGGTGAGCGCGGAACAGCAGACGCTGTCGCAGGGCTTTGGGGCGCTCGGCGTCTCGCCCGACGGACGCAAGGCGGTGTTCGTGGCGCGCGGCGATGTGTTCGTCGTGGGGACGCGCGATGGCGGTGAGGCGACGCGACTGACCGCGACGCCCGATCTCGAATCAGAACCGTCGTGGTTTCCCGACAGCCGTCGTGTGGTCTATGCCTCGATGCGCGGCACCGCGTGGAATCTCTTCGTGCAGGACGCGGTGCACGCGCGAGAGCGGGCGCTCACCTCCGGCGCCGCTCGCAGCTACGGCGCTCGCGTGTCGCCCGACGGCAAGTGGGTGGCGTATCAGCGCGACGGTGGTGAGATCCGCGTGTGTCCGCCGACGGCACCGGTGACCGCGCGTCGCGCAGGCCGATGTCGAGGAGCCGCCGTTTGCCGGCGCCTCCGCCGTCACCTGGTCGCCAGACTCCAAGTGGATCGCGTATGACGCCGCGACGATAACGGTCGGTCGGCAACCTGTGGGTCGTGGGGCTCGATGGCGTTGCGCCGCAGCAGGTGACGTTCGCGGCGGACGCCAACGTTGGCGGCGTGCAGTGGTCGCCGGACGGGAAGTTCCTGCTGTATCGCTCGTCGCAACGCACCGAGACGCCGCGCATCATCCGCGTGGATCTCGTGCCGCGCACGCCGCGATTCCGCGAAGATCAATTCCGCGACTTGTTCGGCCCGCCCCGGGCGACGCTCCCGCGCCGCGACGGTTCGCGCCCCGCCGCGACGTCGCCGACAGCGTGCGACCCATCGACGGCGCCCGCACCGACGGCGCCCGTGACGATCGCTTTCACGGGCATCCGCTTGCGGTCGAGCATCGTGCCGACGCAGGGGCTCGACATTGGCGCGTTGGCGATCAGCCCCGATGGCCGCACGTTGGCATTTACGGCGGTCGCCGGCGGGCAACAGCAGATCTACACGTGGCTGTTGGATGAGTTGGCGCGCGATCAGCAGCTGCGCACGCTCACCACGTCGCCGGGCGGCAAATCGGCGCTGCAATTCTCTGCCGATTCGCGTGACCTGTGGTATCTCGAGGGCGGTCGCATCAGCGCCATCACGGTGGAGTCGCGCGTGGCGCGTACGGTCGCGGCTTCGGCCGAAGTGGACATCGCGTTCGAAGCGGAGAAGCGGGCGATCTTCGATCAGGCGCGGTCGTATCTTGCGAACAACTTCTTCGACGCCACCATGCATGGCGTGGACTGGAGTGGATTGGCCGCCCGCGTTGAGCCGTATGCGATGGGCAGTCGCAATCCTGATGACCTGCGCCGCGTGATGTCGTTGATGATCGGCGAACTGAATGGCTCGCACTTGGGCGTCAGTGGGCCAACCACCGGTGGGGTCTCGGTGCCGATGGCGCGACTTGGCGTGCAGTTCGATCGCGTCGCGCTGGAGCAGCGCGGACAGTACCGAGTGGCCGAAGTCATCGCGCAGGGACCCGCCGCGGTCGCGGGGGTGACGGTGGGCGATCAGATCGTCGCCGTCGACGGCGTCACCTTGGTCCGCGCGATCGTCGCTGGACTCGGCGCTGGTGGGGAAGGTCGGTCGACAGCTGACCGTCAGCGCGGCCACTGCGAGTTCGGCGCTCACGCGTGATGTCGCGCTGGCGACGGTGTCGCTTGCGACGGAGAAGGCGCTGCGCTATCGGCAGTGGGTCGAACAACAGCGCGCGTACGTGGCGCGTATCAGCGACGGGCGGTTGGGATACGTGCACATGTTCGACATGGGCGAGCCGTCGCTGGACCAACTGTATCTGGATCTCGACGCCGAGAATCAGGCCCGCGACGGGGTGGTGGTCGACGTGCGCAACAATAACGGTGGCTTCGTAAATCCGTATGCGATCGATGTGCTGGCGCGTCGCAGCTATCTGCAATTCACGTCGCGCGGTTCGGTGCCGTCCCCGCCGCGCGGAAACCTCGGGCAACGCACCATTGAGCGCCCCACCGTGCTGGTGACCAATCAGCATACCCTATCCGATGGAGAGGATTTCACCGAGGGTTACAGGACGCTCAAGTTGGGGAAGGTGGTCGGGGAACCAACGGCGGGGTGGATCATCTTTACGTCGAATGTGCCGCTGCTCGACGGGACGACGCTGCGGCTCCCGTCCACCAGAGTCACGGATGCGCAGGGAGAGATATGGAGCTTCCCTCCCCGGGCGACCGATTTCTGGTGCTACGCCCCGTTGGCGAGTCCTACAGTGGTCGGGACCGGCAATTGGATGCCGCCGTGCGGGCCCTGCTGGAGGCGTGCCCCGGGCCCTGACTCGCCGTTCATTTCGAACATCAACTGGCCTGGTCGCCGACGGCGGCCTTTCGCCTCCTCTGTGCCTATGACATCGCTCGTTTCCTTCTCGAAGACTGCGTTCGCCGACTTCGGCGCCAGCCCCTGTTGGACTCGGTCCGGATATCTTCGGAGGCCCGGAGGGCGCCTTACGCTCGAGCAAGCCGCGCGTTCCTGAACGCCCTCGCGCAGCGTCGCAAGCAGTCCATCGAGGACACCTATCGGTGGGCGGGGCAGGTGCTGGCGGCACCGGTGCTGAAGCTCGGGCTGCCGACGCTCAAGGAGTTCAGCTCCACGCGGACCCTGCTGCTCAAGATGCATGTGGTGCTGCCCCAGGCGATGTCGGTCGTGGTGCCCGACGCCGACCGCCCGACTTCTGGGAAGATTTCCTGGACGGTCACACCGGTGTCGCATCGGCTTCGACGAGATGGCGCCGGAGCTGGCCTGGGCGCTGGAGGGGTCGTCAAGGGACTCGGCGCGCACTTTGGCGAGCGGGTGGGGACCTCCGCCGACTGGTCGGTCCCGGTGCGCCCGGCTGCCGGGCTCTGGAACCCGCCGCCGGCCGGTCGAGCGCCAAAGAGATGCTCCGGGTCAGCGCCGGTCAAGTCGACCGCGACCCCCGGCGGGCTTTCTTCCGCTGCGGGCCAGCGTAGCTAAATTTCGAGGCTGTCCAACAATCGCGTGCGCGTTCACCTACGCCGCAGGCGTTCCCCTGATCGTTCCAGGTCTCGTTATGGCTTTTTCCGCGACTCAAATCCGCCGCGGCATGGTGCTCGTGTTCGAGGGTGACCCGTGCCGTGTGGTGGAATTCCGGCATCATACGCCCGGCAACCTGCGCGCGATGGTGCAGGCGAAGCTCAAGAATCTTCGCACCGGTTCCAACTTCGAACATCGCTTCCGGGCGGCCGACACCATCGTGAAAGCCGACATGGAAACGCATGAGCTGGAGTTCATGTATCAGGGTGGCGATTCCTACCACTTCATGAACGTCGAGAACTACGATCAGCTGGAGATGGACGAAGAAGCGCTTGGTGATGCGGCGCCGTGGATGCAGCCGGGGATGAAGATTCTGGCCGAGTACTACAACGGCCGCCCCATCGGTATCGAGATGCCGAATTCGATGGTGTTCACCATTGTCGATACGGCGCCCGTGGTGCGTGGGGCCACCAAGAACGCGTCGTCCAAGCCGGCCAAGCTGGAAAACGGCGTGATGGTGAACGTGCCGGAGTTCGTGGAATCGGGGACACGCATCCGCGTGAATCCCACCACGGGCGAATATCTCGATCGCGCCAAGGACTGAAGGCGCCGCGCGGGTGTCGGCGAGTCGCGAGCGGGTTGCAAACGACGGCTCGACTGGTTACGATTTCCGACTCCCCTCGCGCGTCTTTCTGGTGTGATCGGGAGTTCCGAACGGTGTGGCGAAGCGGCCCACGCGTTCGACACGGTGGCCGTAGCTCAATTGGTTAGAGCACCGGATTGTGGTTCCGGGGGTTGCGGGTTCAATTCCCGTCGGTCACCCTGAGTCGCATCGAGAGCGTCCGGCTGCTGCAGGCGCTCCCGGAGGTCCGTAGCTCAATTGGTAGAGCACCGGTCTCCAAAACCGGCGGTTGGGGGTTCGATTCCCTCCGGGCCTGTTGGTGAAGAGAGTACTTAGTACCAAGTACCAAGTACCAAGTACTCAGTACCGAGTTTTTGGCAGGGTACGACCGGGCAGGTTGATCGCTCGGGGCAGGGAGCAATCGCTACGCGATTGCGACAGGTCATAGAAACTGTTTTTCAAGTCGCGCGAGCGACTGAAAAACAGCATACCGCTAACGGCACCCGCCGAAGGCGGGCGACGTTGGCGGTATCGTCTAGGGGACTAGGACACGGCCCTCTCAAGGCTGGAACACGGGTTCGAATCCCGTTACCGCTACTGGAAGGTGCTGGTCAGTAGGACGTGGTTGGCAGGTGCAGGGCAGTTTGGCTCCATCGTCTATCGGTTAGGACACGACCCTTTCAAGGTTGAGAGACGGGTTCGACTCCCGTTGGAGCTATGGCTCCCTTGGCGGGGCCTGAGAGGTGCTGGTGCAGGTGTTGGGACCGGGGGGCGTAGCTCAGTTTGGTTAGAGCACTCGACTGTCACTCGAGAGGTCGCGGGTTCGAGCCCCGTCGCTCCCGTATTACGTGATGTGTGAAGGACCTGGGATGCTGTGGATGTGGGAGGGCCGGCTAGGCCGGAGCAGGTGATGGACGCCCTCGTGGTGGAATTGGTAGACACGCTACTTTGAGGTGGTAGTGCTGAAAGGCGTCGCGGTTCGAGTCCGCGCGAGGGCATTTCCGCTGGTGCAGGCGATGGGGCACGGCACCTCTCCGTGTGCATTACCCGAGTGTCGCCACAGTAGCTCAGTGGTAGAGCACCCGATTCGTAATCGGGCGGTCATCGGTTCAATCCCGATCTGTGGCTCTTTCGACTGGTCCCATCGGTCGCGCTTCTAGCAGTGTTCGCAACGGACGCCCTCGCGGCGTCCGTTGGCGTTTAGGGGTTCGCCGGTCACAAAATAGACATTCCGACGTGACACGATTCGCTGTGATTCGCTTCGCCTCTATCCGCGAACTGGCCCCCGGTATTGCCGTGGCCTTGCTGGTTGCGGCGGTGTCCTGGCTGCTGGCCAACGCGGCCACTCGTCTGTTCGGACGCCCGGTGGTCGAGGCCTTGGTGTTGGCCATCGTCATTGGCATGATCGTGCGCACGCTGTGGACGGCCCCCGCGCGCATCGTGCCCGGCGTGGCCTTCACCGCCAAGCAAGTGCTCGAGGTCGCCGTCCTGCTGCTGGGGCTTTCGGTGGACCTGCCGCTGCTGGTGCGCGCCGGCCCCGCGTTGGCCCTGGGCATCGTGCTGCTGGTGGTGTTTGGTCTCGGCGCCAGCTACCTCATTGGGCGCGCCTTCGGGCTCCCGCACCCCCTGGCCGTGCTCATCGCCTGTGGCAATGCCATCTGCGGCAACTCGGCCATCGCCGCGGTGGCGCCGGTGATTGATGCCGACCCGGAATATGTCGCGTCGTCCATTGCCTTCACCGCGCTGCTTGGCGTCGCGGTGGTGATCGGCCTGCCGTTGCTCGTGCATCCACTCGGCTTGTCGCACTACCAGTATGGCGTGCTGGCCGGACTCACGGTGTACGCCGTGCCGCAGGTACTCGCAGCGGCGTTTCCTGTCAGCGTGCTGTCCGGTCAGGTCGCGACGTTGGTGAAACTGGTGCGCGTGCTGATGCTGGGGCCGGTGGTGATTTTTTTCGCGCTCACGCCTCGTGCCAACGCGCTATCCGATCCCACCAGCAAAACGGGCTGGGTCGACGCGAAACGCCCCCGCTTCGCGCTCACCAAGTTCGTGCCGTGGTTCATCACTGGGTTTGTGATGCTGGCGGCGCTGCGATCAACCGGAATGGTTCCGGTGGCCGTCGTCGAACCGACGCGCGCGGTCTCGGCTTGGCTCACGATCGCGGCCATGGCGGCCTTGGGACTGGGAGTGGATGTGCGTGCGGTTACGCGTGCCGGTGGGCGGGTGATCGCCACCGTGACGGCATCGCTCGTGGCGCTCATTGGACTGAGTATTGCGTTGATCCGGCTGTTGGCGATTGCCTGAAAGGCGATTGCCTGAAAGGCGCCGACACCTGCTTGTGTGCAATGGGCCGCGATCGGAAATTGAAGATCATGGAACCCGTCATCGAACCAACGGTCAGCGCGCTCTCTCCGCTGTTTGAGCTGCGCGCCTGGCGCCGCGAACTGGATCGGCTTGCACAGCAGCACGCGGGCGATGCAGCGACCATCGCGGCGGTTGTGCACGCAAAGCGTGAGGTAGACGAATGGATCCGGGCTCGGGAGCGACCACGACCCAACGGATGAATCCACGGGGCCAACGTCTTGTTCTGCCGCGGATGGATTCGTTTGCGCACCACTGGATGCTCGTCCATATTGACGAGTCCGACTGTCACGGTCACTTGCCTCGGCCCTCCCTGAGCCACTGCCATGTCTGAGACGTCCCAGTTGCTCGCGGAGATTCTCACCGATCGCTACCGCATCGAACGCCAGATTGGCCAGGGCGGCATGGCCACCGTATACCTCGCCGAGGACCTCAAGCATGAGCGACAGGTGGCGCTCAAGGTGCTGCGGCCCGAGCTGGGCGCGGTGCTCGGCACCGAGCGGTTCCTCGCTGAAGTCAAGATCACGGCGCGCCTCGATCATCCGCATATCCTGACGCTCATTGATTCGGGCAGTGCGGGCGGGTTGTTGTACTACGTGTTGCCCTTTGTGCGCGGGGAATCGCTGCGCGATCTGCTGGACCGTGAACAGCAGTTGAGCCTCGAACAGGCGCTGGCCATCACGAAGCACATTGCGAGCGCGCTCGACTACGCGCATCGCAAGGGGGTCGTGCATCGCGACATCAAGCCCGAGAACATCCTGCTGCAGGAAGGCGAAGCGATGCTGGCCGATTTCGGTATCGCATTGGCCGTGCAGGAGTCGGGTGGCAGCCGTCTCACAGAGACGGGTTTGTCGCTGGGCACGCCGTACTACATGAGTCCCGAACAAGCCACGGGAGAGCGCGCCCTCGACGCACGCAGTGACTTGTATTCACTGGCGTCCGTGCTGTACGAGATGCTGGTGGGTGAGCCGCCAATCACGGGCAAGACCACGCAAGCCGTGATTGCCAAGCTGCTCACGGAATCGCCGATGCATGTGCGGACCGTGCGAAACACGGTGCCGGAGCATATCGACGCGGCAATTGCCAAGGCGTTGTCGAAAGTGCCGGCCGATCGCTTCACGTCGGTCGCCGATTTCAGTCGCGCACTCGAGGCGGCACCGGTGGCCGCCCCCAACGCCGTCGGAAACGCCGCGGCAATGCCATCAGCCCGTTCGCGTTCGCGCCCCGCGCTGATTGCGGCATCTCTGGCGGGCATTGCCGTTATCGGAACCGTTGGCTGGATGGCGGCGAACGGGAAATTCACGCGCGAAGACACGTCGGCCGCGCTGCGCGATCGCACGCAGCTCACGTTCACCGGCAAGATCAGTGCGCCCACGCTCTCCGCCGACGGCAAGCAACTGGCCTACTTCACGCGCGAATGCACTGGCGCCGACTGCCGCTACGCGCTGGACGTGCAGGATGTGGGCAGCACCACGACGCGCCGCGTGACGGAAGGGGCGACGGCCGCATACGCACTCGAGTGGAGCCCCGACCGCCGCAACCTGATGGTAAACGGCACGATTGGGGGGAAGTACGGCACCTTCATCGCGTCGGCCCTCGGGGGCGCGCCGCGCTTCCTCACGCCGGGCGCTGCGACATTCTATGCTGGCGGCGACTCGCTGCTGCTGGGACCGGCCGGCGCCTCAGAAACCAACTTCTATGTGCGCGTCGCGGGATTGGACGGCACCGTACGCGACAGCGTGCGGGTTCCCGGTCCCGGCGGCCTGCTGTCATCGCTGGTGTCCATTCCCGGCACCACGCGATTTGTAGCGCTGGTGATTCAACAGGCGCACGGGTTGTGGCAGGTGCTCGAACGGGACGGCACCGTGACCGACAAGCTGCTCAACTCCTGCACGTGTGGCGCCGCGGCATCGCGCGATGCGTTGTGGATGACGCGCGCCGGACCGACGGCGGCCGAAGCGGTGGTGCGAGTCGCCCTCGATCCATCCAACGGAAAGTTTTCGGCCCATCAGGATACGATTTACAGCGGCCGGTTCACCAACCTGTCGGTGACGGCCGATGGCACGCAGATGGCCGTCGATGATGGCAGCTATACGTTTTCCGTAATCGCGGGCAATCTGGCCGACCTGATGGCGGGCAAGGTGCCGGCTGGCGCACCGCTCATGCAGGCCTCCAATCGCGTCAGCGCGTTTGTCTCGCCGGATGGCGAACGATTGCTGATGCGACGCAGCGTGCCCACGCCCAATGGGGCCGATGAACTGCGCTATTCCATCGCGCCCTTCGCGGGCGGTGCCGAAACGCCGCTCAACCTGGCGGGGCAGGTGGTCGGCGCGCAGTGGTACGACTCGGTGACGGTGCTCGTTCGCTCGTTGAATTCCACCGGGTCACACCTTGCGCGCGTCGACATTCGCACTGGGTCGGCAAGTGGCGCCATCGACGTACCCGATTCCGTGCTTACCAGTGTGACCGCCCTGCCGAATGGCTGGGCGTGGATTCCCACTGCGCGCGACCGGGTGATTGTCGACGAGCGAGGCAAGCGACATGAGATTGCCAAGCCGGCGTGGTTCGACAACTTCTTGCAGGTGGATGCGTCGCCCGACGGATCACGCCTGGCCGTGGTCGGCTGGGGGCTTTCCACGGGCGATACCGTGCGTGTCGATGTGGTGCCGACCGCCGGCGGCGAGATGACGGCCTGGTCCCGATCGTTCGCCGAGACCGCCACTGCGAACTGGCTGGCTGACGGGTCGCTGGCGTTCACCGTCTGGAGCGGCACCGATGCGGCCGATATTCGTCAACTGACCGGCCCCGGCCAGGAGAAGCGGATTGGCGCGGTCGCCCATGTCGCGACGCAGATGACCCTGTCGAGTAACCTCAAGCGCGCGACCATCATGTGGCGCGACTACCGAGGCGACGCCTGGATGTATCGCGTGGTGAAGCCATGACCTTGTTCCGCGCGCGCCCCGAACGTTAAGTTCTTGGTGTGCAACGTCTGCGGACCACGGTCCGCAGGCTTCGCGGGCGTAATTCAGTTGGTAGAATGCCAGCTTCCCAAGCTGGACGTCGCCGGTTCGAGTCCCATCGCCCGCTCTTGATCACCTGAAATCAGTACAACACCATGGCGCCGCGCTTGCGGCGCCATTCGTGTGTGAGGACCACGAGCTCTCGCACACTCACGCCCCCGTCCCATCCGGGCCCACCGCCCGCTCGGCGCGAGCCAGCACCGACTGCGCGCGCCGTATCACCGGGCGATCCACCATCATGCCGTCAACCGCTACCGCGGCACCATCAGCCGCGGCTGCGGCCTCGAGCACGCGGCGGGCGTGGGCGATAGCCACTGCGCCTGGATGCATGGCTGCGTGCACCACAGGCACCTGACGGGGGTGAATGCACAGCTTGGCGCCGAAACCCTCGCGCATGGCGCGCCGGGTGGCATTGGCAAGTGCGGCATCGTCGTTCAGCGCAATCGTCACGCCGTCGACGGGCGCGGCCAACCCCGCCAATCGGGAGGCCAGCACGAGCTGGGCGCGATAGGGGGCCAGTTCCGTTTCATCGGCATCAGACTCGATGCCCAGATCGAGCTGGAAGTCGAGGCTGCCGAAGACCAGCTGCTGAACGCCCGGCACGGCGCCGATGGCCGTGGCGTTGGCGAGGCCTCGCGCGCTTTCGATCAACGGCCACAGGCCGACATCGGGGAGTGTGTCCAGATCGAATGGCTGCTCGCACTTGGGCAGCATGACACCATGCACGCCGATATCCCGTAGCGCCGACACATCGTCCTCGAACCACGGGGTCCCCCGCGCATTGACCCGTACGATGCGCAACGGACCATCGGTGACTACCGCATTCCGCAGCCACGCCACTACCGACTCGCGCGCCAACACCTTGTTGGACGCGGCCACGGCGTCTTCCAGGTCGAGCACAATGGCATCGGCACCGCTGGCGGCCGCCTTGTCGAAGCGCTCCGGTCGATCACCCGGTACGAACAGCAATGTGCGCACAATCATGACGCGCGCTCGCTCAACAGCGGCTCCACGCGCACCCAGTCGGCCATGGCCCAGATGCGCGCGATCGCCGAGGTCATCTCGACTTCGCTGGCCCCATCGGCGTACGCGGCAAGACCCCGCGCCTTGGTTTCGAGTTCGTGCCGGCTGAGCGTGTTCCCGGGATCGCCCTTCGGTTCGTCCACGCGACCATGCAACACGCGACCGTCCCTTGTGCGCACCGTGACCTTGCCGATCCAGCGCTGCGGATAGGCGCCATCAACCTCGGGGTCGAGCACCATGCGCACGGTGTCGCGCAACGCGACGACGCGCGCATCGCGATAGTGCGCATCAAACTCGGAGAGTCCGGCGCGATCGAACACGGCGATGAGGCCCAGCACGGTTCCCATCGAAAACTTGCCTTGATGAACAGTGCGAGGGTCGGTCACCTGTCCCAGCACATCAATGGCTCCCTGATGGACATGCGCCGTGACCTCGGCCACGTCTTCCGCGCGCAATCCGTGCGCACGCATCACCTGCTGCAGCGCATCGGCGGCGGGATGCGTGTGCCGGCACGATGCGTGGAACTTGAACGACGTTTCCGTGAGGGCCCATCGCTGTCCCAGCGCATCGGTCAACTTGCGCGCATCGGCGTCGGTGGACATGCCGGCCGCCATGCCCTGCGGTCCCTCGAGAATGTGCCGGGCACCGGTGAAGCCGTCGGCCGCGAGGTAGGCCGCCATCAGTCCGTTGGCGGCGGCCTTTGCCGTATGCAACTGCTTGCTGTCGGCCGCATCGCGCAAAAACTCCCACAGACCGGCGGCCTGCGTGCCGGCCGATCCGAATGCATGCAGCATCTGTTCGGCATTCAGGTTGAGCAACCGTCCAACGGCTGCGGCGGCCGCCACGGTGCCGGCGGTTCCAGTGGTGTGGAACACCTTGTAGTGCGACCGACCGAGGAATTCGCCGACGCGGATACCCACTTCGTAGCCAGCGACGGCAGCGGTCAGCAGGTCCCGGCCCGACGCGCCAATGGCCTGCGCCACCGCCAGCGCCGGTGGAAACACCACGGCAGCAGGGTGGAACACCGAGCCGTTGTGCACATCGTCCTGCTCAGCGATATGCGAGGCCGCGGCGTTGACCATCGACGCGAACAGCGGACTGCTCCGACCGCGCGAAATCAGCACCTCGGCGGCGCCCGCTGCGGGCACACTCACCGGGCCCATGGTTGCGGCAAACCGTGCCAGGCTCTGCACGGCGCGTGCGTTGCGACCGGCCAGCGTCGAGCCGAACCAGTCGAGGAACAGGTCTTCCGCGCGATGCACCACGTGCGCGGGGATCTGTTCGAATCGCAGATTCGCGGCGAACGTGGCCAGCACGACGCTGGGCGATTGAGAGTCAGTCATGAGCGCTCCACCGCGTTGTCAGGCATCAAAATGAACGCGGCAGTCCCAGAATATGCTCGGCCACATAACTGAGAATCAGGTTGGTGGAGATCGGCGCCACCTGGTACAGGCGCGTCTCGCGAAACTTGCGCTCCACGTCGTATTCGCACGCGAAACCGAAACCGCCGTGGAATTGCAGGCAGGCATTCGCCGCCTCCCAACTGGCCTTGGCCGCCAAATACTTGGCCATATTGGCCTGCGCGCCGCACGGAAGGTGCGCGTCGAACAGACGACAGGCTTCCCAGCGCATCAAGCTCGCCGCCTCGACTTCGATATGCGCCTCAGCGATGGGGAACTGCACACCCTGGTTCTGGCCGATCGGGCGGCCGAACACGACGCGCTCCTTGGCGTACTTGGTGACGCGATCGATGAACCAGTGGCCGTCGCCGATGCACTCGGCCGCGATCAGCGCCCGTTCGGCATTGAGTCCGTCGAGGATGTACTTGAACCCGTGGCCTTCCTGGCCGATCAGGTTCTCGACCGGAATCTCCAGGTTGTCGAAGAACAGCTCACAGGTTTCGTGATTCACCATGTTGCGAATCGGGCGCGCCGTCATGCCCTGGGCGAGCGCCGCCTTCACGTCAACGATGAAGATCGACAGGCCCTCGCTCTTCTTCGTGACATCGGCGAGTGGTGTCGTGCGGGCGAGCAGAATCATGAAATCGGAATGCTGCACCCGCGAGATCCAGACCTTCTGCCCGTTCACCACGTAGCGATCACCGCGCTTGACGGCCGACGTCGTGATTCGCGTGGTGTCGGTGCCGGTGGTAGGCTCGGTCACGGCCATCGACTGGAGGCGCCATTCACCCGAGGCGATGCGCGGCAGATAGTGCTGTTTTTGGGTCTTGCTGCCGTGCCGCAGGAGCGTGCCCATGTTGTACATCTGACCATGACACGCGCCCGAGTTGCCGCCGCAGCGGTTGATCTCCTCCAGAATCACCGATGCTTCGGCGAGCCCCAGGCCGGAGCCGCCGTATTCCTGCGGGATGAGCGCGGCCAGCCATCCGGCCTTCGTCAGTGCTTCGACGAAAGCCTGCGGGTACGCGCGCTCGTCGTCAACCTGTCGGTGGTATGCGTCGGGGAATTCGGCGCACAACGCCCGTACGGCCTCGCGGATGTCCTGATAGTCAGCGGTGTGCGTCATCGATCCCGGTGCTTAAGCGATGGTGGCCGACGCGTTCACGGCCACATGGCCGTGCGCATCGAGCGCCCAGAGGGTGAAATGCGTCGCACTGTCGGCACGACCATGCACGCTGAATGGCGCGGTGTCGAACAACGGACGCCGGGCCTTGAACGTGAACTCCCGCACGTCACACGCGGCGTGCTCGCGTCGCAGCAGATCCAGCAGCAACGTGGCCACCAGCGGTCCATGAACGACCAGGCCGGGATAGCCCTCGACCTCCATGGCGTGGCGGCGGTCGTAGTGGATGCGGTGACTGTTGAAGGTGAGGGCCGAATAGCGGAACAGCAGCACCGCGTCGGGAGTGATGACGCGGCTGAACATGGCTTCCGGCACGTCGGCCGCACTTGAGGGCGCGCTGCCGACTGCGCTTCCGGGTGTCGGCAGGTCGCGGTACACAAGGTCCTGCATTTCGCGAATCGCCAGCCCGCGCGGCGTATGAATCTCGTGCTGCACGGCAACAAAAAGGAGTCGGCCGGTAGAGCCTGATTTCTCGTTGATATCGGCAATGCGCGAGACACGTCGCACGGACTCACCAACGCGCGGCGCATGGTCGAACGTCAATCGGCTGCCCGCCCACATGCGTCGCGGCAGGTCGGCCGGCGGCAGGAAGCCGCCCAGCGGGGGATGACCGTCCGGCGCGAGCTCGCGCGTCAATTCCCGCGGCAGGAAGAACAGCCGATGCCAGAATGGAGGCAGCGGGTCACCCACACGCGGCACGGGATCCTGTCGGTCGAGCGTGGCAGACAGCGCGACCAGCGGCGCGATAGTGATCTCATCAGCCTGCTGCTCTTCGCGGCCGATCCATTCGCGCAGGTCGGCGCCGCCTGGTGCTTGGGTCATCACACGGCACCCGCCGCATGCAGCGCATCGATGCGCGCGCGGTCGCATCCCAGTTCGGCCAGCAGGGCATCGGTGTGCTGCCCCAACGCCGGCACCGCGTCCATTCGCGCCACGTAACAGCTGTTGGGTGCCGGCGGTCGCAACGCGGGAATCGGACCGGCCTCTGACTGCACCGTGGTCCAGCATTCACGTGCCAGCAGTTGCGGGTGTTGCCACAGATCGGCCGCGCTGTTGATGCGCGCCGTCGCGATGCCGGCGGCCAGCAGCCGCGCCTCGGCTTGCTGGACCGTCAGGCTGGCAAAGCACGACGTGATCAAGTCGTCGAGCAAGGCCCGGTGCTCTGTGCGCAGCGTGTTGTTCGCGAAGCGCGCGTCGTCGGCGATATTTGCGTCTTGCAATACGTCGGCACAGAAGCGCCTCCACTCGCGCTCGTTCTGCACCCCCAGCAGCAGCTGCTGGCCATCACCCGTTTGTGCCGGCCCGTACGGCGCGATGCTGGGATGCGAAGCGCCGCTCCGCGGAGCGGGCGCCTGTCCCGCGTGCGTGAAGTACATGGGGTTCCCCATCCACTCGGCCAGCGTTTCCAGCATTGATACGTCGATGCGCGAACCCTTGCCGGTGCGGCCGCGCAGCAGGAGTGCGTTGAGGATGGCGGCGTAGGCGTACATGCCGGCGCTGACGTCGGCGGCCGAGAAAGCCGGCTCTCGCAATCATCTCTCCGTCGCCAGTGGCCGCCACGAGACCGGCTTCGGCCTGCACCAGCAGATCGTAGGCCTTCCGGTTGCCGTAGGGGCCCACATCGCCGTAGCCGGAGATGTCGCAGACGATCAACGCGGGATGGCGTGCGTTCAACTGGTCGAACGTCAATCCCAGCCGGGCCGTCGCGCCAGGCGCCAGGTTCTGCACGAGCACGTCGGCGCGAGCGACCAGTGCCTCAAGCAGGGGTTGGGCCTCGGGGTGCTTGAGGTCCAAGGTGAGGCTCTCCTTGGATCGATTCGCCCAGACGAAGTAGGACGATTGCCCCAGCACGCGCCGATCATACGAACGGGCGAAATCTCCGACCTTGGGGCGCTCGATTTTGATGACGCGGGCACCCTGATCGGCCAGATGGCGTGTGCAAACCGGCGCCGAGACTGCATGTTCAAGCGCCAGCACCGTGATACCATCCAGGGGACGTAGTGACATCCGATAAGACTAGGAGCCGATGTGATGCAGCGCTACCAGATGTACATCGATGGCCAATTCTCGGACGGGAGCTCCGGCGAGTGGTTTGACAGCTACAACCCGTACACCGGCAACGTCTGGGGACAGATAGCGCGAGGCACTGCGGACGATGTGGATCGCGCCGTGAAGGCGGCGCACCGGGCATTCACCAGCGGCCCATGGCCGCAACTGACAGCCAGCCAGCGCGGGGCGCTGCTACGCCGCTTGGGCGACCTGATTGCGCGCGACGCGCGCAAGCTGGCGGAGTTCGAAGTCCGGGACAACGGCAAGTTGATCGCCGAGATGATGGGCCAGCTCAATTATCTGCCGCAGTGGTACTACTACTACGGCGGCCTCGCCGACAAGATCGAAGGGACGGTGGTGCCGCTGGACAAGAAGGGCTACTTCAACTTCACGCAGAATGAGCCGCTGGGTGTCGTCGTCGCCATTTCCCCGTGGAACTCGCCGCTGTTGCTGAGCTCCTGGAAAATCGCGCCGGCGCTCGCCGCCGGCTGCACGATTGTGCTCAAGCCATCCGAGTTCACGTCGGCATCGTCGCTGGAATTCGTCAAGTTGTTCGAGGAGGCCGGCTTTCCACCCGGCGTGGTCAACGTCGTCACGGGATTCGGCGGTGATGTCGGCGCGCCGCTGGTGGAGCATCCACTCGTGCGAAAGGTCGCGTTCACCGGTTCAGACAACACCGGGCGCGCGATCAACCAGCTCGCGGCCAAGCACTTCAAGCACGTAAGCCTGGAACTGGGCGGCAAGTCGGCCAACATTGTCTTTGCCGACGCCAACATCGACGATGCGGTGAATGGTGCGGTCTCCGGAATCTTTGCGGCCACCGGCCAGACGTGCATCGCCGGGTCGCGCCTGCTGCTGCAGGACAGCATCCATGACCAGTTCGTCGACCGACTGACGGCATTGGCGCGCACGGCGCGCATGGGCGATCCCATGAGCACGGAGACGCAGGTTGGCCCGATCACGACGCGGCCGCAGTACGACAAGGTGCTGAGTTACATCGACATCGCGAAGCAGGACGGCGCCGAGCTGCTACTGGGTGGCGTCCCCGCGACGCGCCCCGAATGCGGCACGGGGTGGTTCATCGAGCCGACCATCTTCTCGGGTGTGCGGAACAGCATGCGCATTGCTCAGGAGGAGGTGTTCGGGCCCATTCTCTCGATCATCAAGTTCACCGACGAGGATGATGCGGTGGCGATTGCCAACGATTCCCGCTTCGGGCTCGGTGCCGGCGTGTGGACCAGCGACATCGGTCGTGCGTTCCGCATGTCCGAGCGGATCCAGGCCGGCACGGTGTGGGTGAACACCTATCGCGCATTGAGCTATCTGTCGCCGTTTGGCGGATACAAGGACTCGGGGATGGGGCGGGAGAACGGCATCGCGGCCATTCGCGACTTCCTGCAGGTCAAGAGCGTCTGGATCAACACCGGCGCGGTAAGCGCCAATCCCTTCACGATGCGGTGAGAGGTCCACGCCCGCACGCATAACCGGTCGCGACGCATTCCTGCGACTGCTGATCGACGAGGGCGTGACGCATCTGTTCGGCAATCCCGGCACCACTGAACTGGCGATCATGGAGGCCGTGCCGCGCTTCCCGCAGCTCACGTATGTGCTGGGACTGCAGGAGTCGGTGGTACTTGGCATGGCGGACGGATTCGCCCGCGCGTCGAAGCGGCTCGCCGCCGTCAATTTGCATTGTGCCCCCGGTCTCGGGCACGCCATGGGTGCGCTGTACAGCGCCAAGTTCTCGGGCTCCCCGCTCATCGTCACGGCCGGCCAATACGAAGTCGGCTACGGCCTGCAGGAGCCCTTGTTGTATGAACCGCTGGTGCCGCTCGCACAGCCGCTGGTGAAGTGGGCGGTCGAAGTGACGCGCATCGAGGATCTGCCTCGGATTGTTCGACGGGCCGCGAAGATCGCGCTGACACCCCCCATGGGACCGGTGTTCATCAGCTTGCCCGGCAATATTCTGGATGACGAAGCGGAACTCGACCTGCGCGGCGCAACACGCGTCGATGCCGCGACGCGTCCCTCCGATGAGTCGCTGGTTCGCCTCGCCGAGACACTGCTCGCCGCCGAACAGCCGGTGATGATCGCGGGCCGTGAAGTGGCCAATCGGCAGGCGTTTGACGAGGCGGGGGAACTGGCGACGTTGCTTGGCGCGGCCGTGTACCAGGAGCCGGTCCCGTACAACGCGCGCTTCCCGTCCGAGCATCCGATGTGCATGGGTGACCTGACACGAAACCAGCGACAGGTGAGGGCAACGCTCGAGCCACATGATCTGTTGCTGTGCATCGGTGCCGACCTGTTGCGCATGTCGCCGTTCAGCCCGGTGGATCCGCTGCCGGACCACCTGCCCGTCGTGCACATCACCGAACGCGACTGGGAACTTGGCAAGAACTATCACACCGCCTTCGCGATCCGTGCCGATGTGAAGGAGACCTTGCGGTCCCTGCTGCCCGTGCTGCGAGCGCGGCGCACACCAGAGCAGGCGCGCAACGCCGCACAACGCGTGGCGGCGCTGGCTTCACGCAACTGGCAGGCGCTGCGCGAGCGGGCGCGCGTAGAAGTGAGCGCGACAGCATCGCGTCGTCCAATCGATCCGCGCTGGCTCATGATGTGCATCGTGGACGCGCTGCCGGACCACGGCATCGTGGTCGAGGAAGCGCTGACCGCCTGGCCGGCCCTGGCCAGTCTATTGTCGATGCGGGATGCGAACAGTTTCTACGGCTTGGCCAGCGGCGGACTGGGCTTTGCGATGCCGGGTGCTATCGGGATCAGTCTCGCGCAGCCGGGTCGCCCAGTGGTGGCGACCATCGGCGATGGCAGCGCGATGTATGGCATCCAGGCGCTGTGGACGGCCGCGCACCTGCGACTGCCGATCACCTACGTGATCATCAACAATCGCAGTTATCGGATCATCAAGGAACGCCTGTTGGCCAACCGCCACTCGCACCAGTTTGTCGGCATGGAGCTGCACGATCCGCCGATTGATTTCGTGGCGCTGGCCAACGGATTCGGCATGCAGGCCTGCCGGGTTTCTGATCCCGCAGCGATCGACCGCGCGCTGCGAGCGGCCATTGGCAGCGGTGGTCCAAACCTGATCGAGTGCGTGGTTGATGACGGTTTCGGCAATGCCGATGGCGTGGTCGCCGCCAGCTGACGTTGTCGCGAATTCCGAGTGCCCCCGTTCCTTCGACAGGGACCGGGCGCCTACGATCCCTCCCCAAGGACGGCCCGGATCCCCTTCAGGATCTCCTCCACCGTTGCCTCGTACGGCAACTCCAGTCGCACGCGCCCCTGCTTGTCCAGCACGTACAGCGAGGTGGAGTGCGATACCGTGTACTTGGCCACCGACGTGGGCGTTGGCACGATCTCGTAGCTGGCGCCAAACAACGCAACCACCGTGTCGATCTCCGCTTTGGTACCCGTGAGGCCCAGCGCATCCAGTTTGAAGCTCTTCAGGTCTTCCTTCAGCACCTCTGGGGTGTCGCGCTCAGGATCGACCGAGATGTATAGCGTCTTGATCTGTGAGCGATCGTCACCCAATCGGTTCGACACCGTCGAGAGCTTCGACAGCGTGATCGGGCAGAAGTCGGGGCACATGCTGTAGCCAAAGAACACCAGAACCACCTTGCCCCGCAGCGTGGACAGTTCGAAGTGCTCCTTGTTGTGATCGGTCAGCGCAAAGTCGCCGCCGATAGACAGCACGGGCAGCGCATCGCCCACCGATTTGGCCGTGCATGAGACCGCCGTTGCGGCGACGAGCCCCGAGAGCATGACCGACGTGATTCGCCTCGCGAGACTCACTTCATCCCCTCCATCTTGCGAACCGGCGCGGCGACGATGGTCTTGGTGCCATCGTCGAGCGTCAGCGTGATTCGCAGGGTGTCACCGGCCACGGGCTGCTTCTTGAGGCCGAACATCATGATGTGCAGACCACCCGGCTTGAGCTCCGTCTTGCCATTGGCCGGCACGTCGATGGTCTTGACGGGCGACATCTTCATCATGGCGCCGTCGCGAACCATCTCGTGCAGTTCCACCGTCTCGGCGGCGTCACTGGATGCGCTGACGATGGCGCGTTTCGTCGTGCCAGCGTTCTCGATCACGAGAAACGCCGCCGTCGTCTTGCGACTCGCGGCCGGCTCGCGCACCCACGCATCGCGCACGGTCACAGGCGCAGTCTGCGCATGCAGCGCGCCGCCGAAGACGGCAGGAAGGCACAACGCTGCCGCGACGATGGCGACAGTGAACCGGAGATGGATGGATCGGTTGGTATTGGTCATGGAATTCTGTTGGTTGATGGTGTTGAATCGCGAACGGATATGACATAGAGCGCGAGCGATTGACGCTCACGTGCGCTGAGATGCCCAAAGGCCGGCATCTGTGTGGCGTCGCCCACGCCGCGGAGAATCGTTTCGGCGATGGCGCTGACGTCCGTGCCATTCTTGAAGGCGGCAGCGTTTCGGAAATCCCGCGGTGGTGGACTGAGCGTCTTGCCGATGGGGCCGTCGCCGTGTCCGTTCAGTCCGTGGCAGCTGACGCACCCATTGCCCGTGTACAGCTCGCGGCCCATCGCCACCGTGGACGACTCCGGTGGTGCGCAGGCGAACAGGCCCAGCGCGGTGGCCAGCCACCATCCCGAAGGCGTGAGACGCGTCATCACTTCCTGACGGCCTTGGGCACTTGCGTCAACGCGAACGGATCGACGCCGGCATCCTCGTGCCATTCGTACTCCAGGCTCCGGGCCAGCAGCCGAGCGCGATCCTTGCCGTACAGTTTGGCCACCAGGCCCAGGGCCATGTCGGTGCCGGCGGATACACCGGACGACGTCAGGAGCTTCCCGTCATCCACCCAACGCGCTTTCACAATCCAATCGACGTCCGGATCCTCATCCACCGCCATCGAGAAGTACGCCTTGTTGGAGGTGGCTTTGTGGCCTTTCAAGATGCCGGCTTTGGCCAACAGTGCCGAACCGGTGCACACGGAGGTGGTGATCTCCGTGCGCTTGTGCTGCGCGCGCAGGTAGTCGAGAAACACGGGATTCTGCAACTCCGTTCGCGTGCCAATTCCGCCCGGCACCATCATGATGTCGAGGGGAGGAGCCGTTTCGAACGAAAAGTCGGCCACCGTTGAGACTCCCTGCGCCGAACGCACCGGGCCCGCCGTCTGTGCGATCATCACCACCTTGAACTCCGACACGTACGACCACATCTCCACCGGACCGAACACATCGAGCACTTCGAAACCGGGATACAACACAATGCCCAGAGTCTTCTTGGCCGGCGCGGATGACGACACCGAAGCCAGGCTCGCGATCGCAACAGAGGATTTCACCCGCGGATCGAGTGCCGCGCGGACGTAGCCCGCACGTCCTTCGCTCTTGTGCGCCAGATACTCGGTAACGTTGGAAACGCCATCCCCGTCCGCATCGCCATCAAAGGCGAGGAAGCGCGTCAGTGCCAACGCCAGTGCATAATCGCCCTTGAGTGGCGCGCCGAACGTGGTGGACATTTCGTTGTAGGCGGCAAACGAGCCTTTGCCCAGCATGCTGTAGCCCGCCGCCACCGTGACGGCAGTTGGATAGGTACCAACGAGTTGTTTGAAGTCCACCGTCGCCGAGGCCTGCGCCTGCAGGAACGCGGCGCGAACCGCACGAAAACTCACCCCGCCCGACGAGCTGAGATCGACTGATGGGTTGGCGAGAATGGCCGACACCAACGCCATTTCGTCCGCGTCCAGCACGCCGTTCCCCTTGCTGGTGACGTCGAGATTGGCGTCAGTGGTATTGGGCGCAAAACCCAGCCCCTTCATCGCCAAATCATAGTCGACCACGATTGGCGTGGGCGTCTGTGCGGCAAGGCAATTCGGGAAGGCCGACGCGGTGAACGCCAAGGCGAACACGGTGCCGATGCAGGTCCTCATGGCTTGGTGCCAACGGTGAAGCCAAATACTCCGTTCACAACATGACCATCCTTGGACATCGCCTTCCATGTCACCTTGTATGCACCCGGTGCGAGTGGCGTTGGAATCGCTGCCACCACCGGCGCGTTCTTCGTGGCTGCGCTCGTTAGCGCCGCAAGCGTTACGGTCATGCCGGCCGCGGTTTCGAGCTGGATCTTCGTGGCGGGAAGTTCAACCGCTTCGGAGAGCCAAAGACGAATCGCGTCAGGCGATGTCGTCAGCGTTGTGTCGGCGCTCGGCGAAGATTTGAGCAACTTGAGGTGTCGCATCGCGGCGCCTGGGGTGGCCGCGAACGAGAGCATGACCATGAGAGCCACCAGTACCACGCTCGTACGGGAGTGCGCGCGGGCGCGGAGGTTGGTCAGTACGCGTGTCATCATTTGGTCGTCCAGGGACGTCATGCACATAGAAGCGGAAATCGCTGGCGACCACCGAGGCGCGCGAGGTTCCGACGCCCGCGTACCGCGTACCGCAACGGAACACCGCCGAGTCAACCATGGCGCGGAATCGCACGGTGATTGGCACCAGGGAATCAGCGCGTGCCACCAGGGCGGGCGTCGCCGTTGCGGTGGTGGCGATCGCCGCCGACAGCGACGAGACGAGCAGGGCGGGGAAGGCGAGGGACAAAATACGCGCACGGCGGCGCGGCGATGGATGAGTCATGAGGAGTGGTGACATTAGGTGGTCCGGGTTGGCTTTCGAATCGCCTCCATTGCGTCAGGCCCGACGCAATGGAGACACAACCGACTGGAGGCAAACAGGCGCCGGTTGCTGCAGCATCCGAATGACGAAAAGGGGGATCTCCACACCAGACACCGCACACAACGCGTCACAACCGTGCTGTCCGCCCAGAGCGCGAGCAGCGCAAAGGCAAGACGCACGCACGAAGTGCGCGAATTTCAGCGGCTGGATTGTGGGGCCGACCGTGAGGTCGGCAGGGTCAGGTGCGCGCGCTGACCGGAGGTGCGATGGCGAACGGCAGAACGAAGTCGCCCCGAACAGACACGTAGCTCGTCTGCGCCTGAGGATTGGACGGCTCGGCGGCCGCCTCCACGATCGCCACCAAAGGCGCGACGACTCCCGGCAGTGCCGCGACGCTTGCGCAGCAATGGGCAAGGCAGTCACAAGTATGACGCGGATTGTCAGGATTGCCCGGAACGGCCGGCGCGGCATCGGGAGTCCCCATCCCTTCGTGCGCCATGTCCGCCTGCTGCCCGTGCATCACGTGCGCCGCGGTCGAAACTCCGCCCTGCACAGCCTGATGCGCCGCACCGTGCCCGCCCATTGGGCACGGCATGGCAACCGGTCGGGCGGCGACAATGCCGCACCATACCAGCGCCGCCAGAGCGTTCATCAGCCGGGACCCGCGCAATCGCTTCATGCCACCGGTAGCCTACCTTGCGCCGCACACCGGTGTCAAGGACGGCCCTTGACCGCTACGCATCCGGCAGCTCCGTGCCCCAAATTGAGCAGATGCTATCCGCCACTCTCTTTGCTGCCGCCGTTGCCGCTGCCGTCCCCACCCCCGACAGCATCGTCTACCCGGTCATCAACCACGACCGAACCGCCGGCTCGATGACGGTCCGCCGAAGTGGCGATACGGTCACGGTGCGTTACGTGTTCACCGACCGCAATCGCGGCACGCGCACGTTTGTCCGCTACCTCACTCGGCAGGGCCGCATCGTCAGCACCGAAATTCGACCCGTGCTGGCCGACGATCGTCTGGGCGAACCGTCCATGCGCCTGGAGATGGCCGGTGACTCGGTGCGCCGATGGACGCCGGCCGCTACCTCAACGGAAGTGCGCAGAGCGGACACCTACTATGGCGTGAGCGCGACGCCATATGACCAGGTCCTGCTGGCGAAACAGTTGCTGAGCGCCCGGACGCACACGATGCGCCTCGCGAATGGGGATTCGTCGCGGCTGGAGATTCTGCGCACCGTCACTGTGCGCGCGACGCGCGGGGCACAGATCGTGCGCCTGGTGGCCATTTACCGAGGCACATCCACCACGCCACAGGTGCTCTGGCTGGATGCACACGACGACTTGTTCGTGACCGACGTAGGCTGGTTCATGACCGTCAAGCCGGGCGCGCTATCCGCTTTGCCGCAATTGCGTCGTGTGGAGATGCAGTACCGCGACGCGCAGGCCGAGTCCCTCAATGCGCGCGTGATGACGCGTGCCGGCTCTGCCATTGCCATCAGGAATGGCGACTTGTTCGACAGCGAAACAGGCACCATGCGTCCGCGCACCACGGTCATTGTGCGCGGAGATCGCATAGTCGCCGTGGGGCCCGACGACACGACACCAACCCCTGCCGGCGCCACCGTCATCGATGCCACGGGCAAGACTATCTTGCCCGGCATGTGGGACATGCATGGTCACCTGCAGCTCACCAGCCAGAACTCCGGCAGCCTGATGCAACTGATGACGGGCATTACCACCGTGCGCGACCTGGCGGCCGATCTCGACGTGGCCGTTTCGCAGCGCGATCGCGCCCAGGCCGGTCGCATTGCGGCACCGCGCGCCGTCCTGGCCGGATTCATGGAGGGTCCGCTCAAATGGGCGGGGCCGAGCGCCACCTTGGTGAGTACCGAAGCTGAGGCACGCGCGTGGGTGGCCCGCTACGACTCGCTGGGTTACAAGCAGATCAAGCTGTACAACGTACTGCATCCCGATCTGGTGCCCACCATTGCCGCTGAGGCGCACGCGCGGGGCATGCGTTTGAGCGGGCACATTCCCCGCGGACTCACCGTGGAAGCGGCCATCCGGCTTGGATTTGACGAAGTCAATCACGCCGCCTTTCTGTTCTCCACGTTCTATCAGGATTCGCTGTACGTCCCCGCCATGCGCGCGTATTCCGCCGTGGCATCGGCAGTGGCGGCCAATATCGATGTCGACGGCAAGCCAATGACCGACCTCATCACACTGCTCAAGGCCAAAGGCACAGTCATTGATGGCACGTTTGCCGTGTGGGTGCAAAGCGCCGGCACCGGCATTGCGCAGTCAGTGGGCGCCGGCGTGTCCGCCGATGTGGCGAAAGCCGACGCCAACTACCTGCGCTTGCTGAAACGTTTGTATGATGCCGGCGTAACATTGGTGCCGGGCACTGACGCGTTCGGCAGCACGTCTTTCGATACCGAACTGGAGATGTATGAGAAAGTGGGCATTCCCGCCGCGAGCGTCCTGCAGATGGCCACGATTGTGTCAGCGCGCGTGATGAACGACGAGAAAGACTACGGCAGTGTGTCGGTAGGCAAGGTCGCCGATTTGTTCATCGTGAACGGGAAGCCACAGGAGCGCATCAGCGATGTGCGCAAAGTCGAACACGTGATCCGGGGCGGACGCCTGTACAACACGGCGACGTTGCAGCAGGCCCTCGGCACGCGAGGCCAGTAGTGCACACCAGTGTGCCTAAGCGAATGCCGCTGCTGGTCGGTGCCGCGCTGCTGTTGCTCGGCGCGAAATGTGGCAGGACGTCGAGAGCGCCAGCGCAGGGCACGGGGCCAGCGAAGCCATCCGCTAGCGGCGCGAGCGCAGTGCCGGTGGTCACCGCCGCCAAGGCCCCTGTTGCTGTCAAAGAGGCGCCAGATCTTCAAGCGGACTCCGCCGATCAGGTCATGTACGGCGTGCGAGCCGTGCTCACCGACGCGAGTGTGACTCGCGGCCTGCTGCTCGCCACTCGGGGGCTGGCCTTCGAGGACGGCACTCGACTGGAGCTACGGAGTCCGTCGGTGACCCTGGTGAACGCGCTGGGTGTGAAGGGCGCCGTGATCACCGCCAACACCGGCACGTATTTGCTGCGCAAAGGCCGTTTCGAAGCGCGCGGCCACGTGGTGGTAACCCGCAAAGACGGAAAGCGACTGGAAAGCGAACGGATTGTGTTCGATCTCGCGCGCAACCTGTTGAGTGGCGACAGCGGAGCGATGTACAGCGACTCGACGACCAAACGGAAAACCCCTGTCGCTGCGTTTGAGCTGGATCCCAACCTTGCGGAGCCAGTAAAACTGAAAGCGAAACCAGCTGTGAAGCCCAACACCACCAAGCCGTCGCGCTAACCGGTTACGGAGCCGGTGCGTTCTTCCCCATCCCGACACTGTGCACGCCGAAGGCGCGGGCCGTCTCTGTGGCCTCGCGTTCGGACTCCTGGATAATGGGCGCCAGCGTCGCGCGCAGACCGCGTTGGACCATGGCGCTGCCCAGCACCTGCCGGAGCGCCGACATCCGGCCCAACGACGTCGGCACGAACACCTTTCGTGACCGTGCCTCGATGGCGCGAACGAATGCGGCGGCGCAATCTCCGACTGGCGTAATTGTCCCGAACGGGCCCGGTAGCCTGCTGATGGTGCGTGTAAACGCCGCGACGTCCGCCTGAATATCGCGCACCAGGTCGGTGTCCACCCACGACATGTGTGCCGACCCCACATCCACGCCATGCACCGCCAGTTCAAGCCGCAAGACGTTGGCCAACTGCTCCACGCCGGCCTTGGCCGCGCCATACGCGGAGAGGCCCGGCATGGCGCTGAACGCCGCCGCCGAGGAGACCAGCAACAGATAGCCACGTCGCTCGATCACGGAGGGCAGGGACGCCTTTACAATGCGGAATACGCCGCCAAGGTTCACGTCGATCACGCGAATCAGTGATTCGATATCGGTGGAGAGCAGGGTGCCGTTCGTGGCGATACCGGCGTTCGCCACGACCACGTCGATACCGCCCAATGCGTCGACCGTCTCGCGCACGGCGTCATCGACCGCGGCTTGATCCGTCACGTCACACGCATGCCACACATGCGCCCCACCCAGTTCGTGGGCGAGCGCCTGCAGCAACTCGGGCTCCATGCCCACGAGAGACAGCGTGGCCCCCCGTGACGCCAACTCGCGCGCGGTGGCGGCGCCGATTCCGCGCGCCGGGCCGGTAATCAAGACGACTTTGCCTCGCAACGCGTCGGTCATACGGCGCTACGTCGGAAGGGGGCGGTCGAGCGCATCGCGGACCCGCTGTGCCAAGGTGGCCATAGAATACGGCTTCGGCAGGAAGTCCACGTCGTCATCGAGTACCCCGTGATGCGCAATCACGTCCTCCGGATACCCCGATGCAAACAGGATGCGTAGCCTGGGCCGCAGTTCCCGCAGTCGATTGGCCAAGTCCCGTCCATGCATGTCCGGCATGATCACGTCGGTGAGGACTAGGTCGGGCGACACGGTCCTCTCGGCAACTGCGCGAAGAGCCAGAATGCCAGATCGAAACGCCTCGACCCGATAGCCCTGAGCCACCAGGACGCGCACGGCCAAAGCGCGAATCGAGTCTTCGTCCTCCACCACCACCACGGTCTCCGAACCCCGGGGAATCCTGGTTGTCGTCGGCGATATGTCCGGCGCCGCGCTGTCCTGGACGCGGGGGAGACAGATCCGAAAACGCGTGCCACGCCCCAGCTGGGAATCCACTTCGATATGCCCGCCATTCTGCGTGATCGCGCCGTACACCATGGCGAGTCCCAGGCCTGTGCCGCGGCCCGGTTCCTTCGTCGTGTAGAACGGCTCAAACAGATGCGACTGGACCTCCGCACTCATACCCGTGCCGGTGTCCGACACGGTCAGCATCACATACTCGCCCGGGGGGGAGTCTGGATGGATTCTGGTGGAGCGGGCATCGAGCAGGACATTCGCCGTCTCCAGACTCAGGCGACCTCCATTTGGCATCGCGTCGCGCGCGTTCACGGCCAGGTTGATCAACAACTGTTCAATCTGATTCGGATCGAATCGAACCAGTCCGAGATCGGTCGACGTCGACAGAAAGAGCTCGATATCCTCGCCGAGCAGTCGACTGAGCATCCCATGCATGCGCGTCACGGATTCGTTGAGGCTGAGCACACGCGGACTGATGACCTGCTTTCGTGAGAACGCGAGCAACTGCTGCGTCAGACTGGCCGCCGAGTCCACGGCGCGGTCAACTTCGGCGAGATCCTCGGCAAGCGCACTCGGCGTCGGCACCTCGGTTCGCGCGAGATCCAGATAGCCCTTCATCACCGTCAGCAGGTTGTTGAAGTCGTGCGCCACGCCGCCGGCCAACCGTCCCACTGACTGCATCTTCTGCGACTGATGCAACTGCGCCTGCAGCCGCTTGGACTCCGTGACGTCGGCAATGGAGCCCATGAAGTTCATGACCCGCCCGTCGGTATCGTGCACGACGCTTACCGATAGCACGATATCAAATGACGTCCCGTCTTGCCGACGCGCCACCAACTCGCCCTGCCAACTACCGGTCGCGGCCACAGATTCGAGCGCCGCCGCGCTGGCCTGGGGCTCGGCGAACTCCGTGGCGTGCAGGCCGACAATCTCCGATTCGGAGGCGTAGCCCCACATCTGCAGAAAGGCCGGATTGGCGTAGCGCACTCGGCCTTCCGCATCAGCGATGACGATCGCGTTCAGCGATGTCGCAATCGCCTTATCCTTGATGCGCAGGTCCTCCTCAGCGCGCTTTCGTTCGGAAATATCGGTGATGCTGCCGCGCACCAGGCGGTGCGATGCCGACGGCAGACGCACCAGCCGTACCTCAGTCGGGAAATCGCGACCCGCCACGGTGCGATGCGTCCACTCGAAAACCGGCGATTCGCCCGCCAGCGCCCGTCCGATCAAGGGCATGGCGAGTTCAACGGACAGGCGTCCATCTGGTTGTCGCACTGGGCTGACATCGCTGACACTCAGTTGGAGCAGCGTGGTGCGGTCGCACTCAAACAGTTTCGTCGCATTGTCGTTGGCGTCCGCGAAGCGTCCGGAATCCATATCGTAGACGACAATAGCTTCCGGCGCGGATTCGATCTGTACGCGATAGCGCTGCTCACTTTCCGCCAGCGCCGCCTGCGCATTTCGCTGTGCCGTGATGTCGGTAATGAAGCCATGCCACAGCGTGCTGCCATCCGCGAGTCTTTCAGGGCGTGCGAGACCACTGCGCCATCTCACGCCTTGCCGGGGAAGCACAACCCGGTACTCGGCGCTCCACGGTTCAAGTGTCTCCGATGATCGGGCGATGGAGGCGGATACCGCATCCAGATCATCAGGGTGCAGGCGACCGAATACCGCCGCGGCATCGTCGTGCACTTCTTGCGGCGTGACCTCGTAGATATCCCAGATGGCATCACTGGCGAACGGGAAGCACGACCGCCCGTCCGGATACAATCGAAACTGATAGATGACGCCAGGGACCTGCCTGGCGAGATTGGCCAGCAGATCCGAGCTGGCGCGCAACGCCGATTCGGTGGCACTGCGTTGGGAGATGTCGGCAACGGTGACGTAGAAGCGCTCAATGCGGCCATCCGGTGCGCGTTCGCACTTCACATCGATTGCCGCCGGAATGACCGCACCATCTTTGCGGACGAAGCGCTTTTCCAGCTTGTAGCCTTCGCTCTCACCCCGCATGACGCGGTCAAACTCCGTCAGGTCCGCCGAAAGATCGTCCGGATGCGTGAGTTCGGCCCACGTCTTTGCGATCAATTCCTCGCGCGGATAGCCGAGGATCTCGCACAACGTTTCGTTGACCTGCAGCCAGAGCTTGGAAGACGGCGACGTGACCGCCATTCCGATGAACGGCAGGTCGTAAAACTGTTCATGGTCTCCCGCCCGCGGCTGGTCGGTCATTTCAATCAGATGATACGGCGGTGCACTCCGGGCGGCTAGCGGTCCGACGAGCAAGGATTCCGCCGACCCGCCTGACAGGGCGGGGACTTCCGAAGTAGGTTGCGATTGTCCGCACGCATCTGGCCACTCGTTCGTCGCTCGGAGCGCCTGCATGAGCTCTGCCATCCCGTACACCGATTCGTTTTCAGTCGGTCATTTCATCAACGGCCAGGTTGTCGTTGAGCCGGACGCGCCGCGACTTCCCGTGTACAATCCGTCCACCGGCGTCATTTCGCGGGATGTGGCGCTCGGGACGGCGCAGACGGTGGCGGCGGCGGTCGCGGCCGCGCGTGCGGCCCTTCCGGCGTGGGCTGACTCACCGCCCCTGCGTCGGGCGCGTGTTCTGAACAACTATCTCTCGCTGCTCATTTCGCATCGCGATGCCCTGGCGGCCATGATCACCGCAGAACACGGAAAGACCTTTGCCGACGCGCAGGGCGAGGTCACGCGCGGCATCGAGATCGTCGAATTCGCGTGCGGTATTCCGCAACTGCTCAAGGGCGCCTACACCGAACAGGTATCCAGTGGCGTCGATAATTGGATCACGCGTCAACCGCTCGGGGTCGTGGCCGGCATCACGCCGTTCAATTTCCCCGTGATGGTGCCGATGTGGATGTTTCCCGTGGCGTTGGCCTGCGGAAACACCTTCGTGCTCAAGCCCAGCGAACGCGACCCATCGCCGTCGCTGTTGCTGGCCAGGCTGCTCAAGGACGCGGGCCTGCCCGATGGGGTGTTCAATGTGGTGCAGGGTGACAAGGTGGCGGTCGACGCCCTGCTTGCCCATGACGATGTGAAGGCCATCAGCTTCGTCGGTTCGACCCCCATCGCGCGATACATCTACGAGACCGGTGCGCGCAACGGAAAACGTGTGCAGGCGCTGGGCGGCGCCAAGAACCACATGGTGGTGGCGCCGGATGCCGATGTGCAGCTGGTCGTGGATGGCTTGCTGGGCGCTGCCTACGGATCGGCCGGAGAGCGTTGCATGGCCATTAGCGTGGCGGTGCTGGTTGGGGAGATTGCCGACGTCGTGGTGCCGCAGCTGATTGAGCGTGTACGTGCGCTCCGGATTGGCGACGGTATGGACGCCGGTTCCGAAATGGGTCCAATCGTTCGACGCGAAGCACTTGAGCGGATTGAGCAGTACGTCGCGCTCGGTGTGGAGGAGGGCGCCACATTGCTGGTGGACGGACGCGGCACAACCGTGTCAGGTCGGCCGGGCGGATTCTTTACCGGCGGCACCCTCTTTGACCACGTGACCGCCTCCATGCGCATCTACCGCGAGGAAATCTTCGGACCGGTGCTATGCTGCGTCCGCGTGCCTGATGTGGCCTCGGCCATCGCACTGGTGAATGCCCATGAGTATGGCAACGGCGTGTCCTGCTATACGCGCGACGGCAATGTCGCGCGTGAGTTCGCCCGCCGGATCGAAGTGGGAATGGTGGGCATCAATGTCCCCATTCCCGTGCCAATGGCGTGGCACGGCTTCGGCGGGTGGAAACGCAGTCTGTTTGGCGATATGCATGCCTATGGCGAGGAAGGCGTCCGCTTCTACACCCGACAGAAGTCCATCATGCAGCGCTGGCCGGAAAGCATCGGTGCCGGCGCCGACTTCGTCATGCCCACGGGGCGGTAACGGGCCCGTGATGCGCTAGGGCGATCCCTTGGACGTGCTGACGCGCGGCCGAAACGCAATTTCGTCCAGATAGACCTCAGTCTTTCCCTTCGACTCATCACTGTCCGATTGGATCGTGATGCCCACAACCTCCAGCGCGTCGGTGGGGACGTTGGGATAGGCTTTGCGCAAGTCGGCGGCCAGATCGCGCGTGATCTGCTGCCAGGCGTCCCCCGTTTTCTCCGCGCCGATCGCGACCAGCCAGGCTTCCGGGAGTGTCGTCACCACCAGCGAGCGGCGTGACGATACTGCTTCGAGAAACGAGCCGTCCTTGGGGCGCAGACCGTCACGGTCCGCCGCATTCCAGGTGTAACCAAAGAGCCGCGTGGCGTTCGGGACGCCAGGTCGCTTGTCCACCACCACGAACCACAGCTTGAACGCCGCGTCGCTGGCGCCACGGCGCCGCACCCCCGGATCGACGCCGCGCACGTTGACCGGGACGCGCAGGCGCATCGACAGCGACGGATACTCCACGGGCCGGAATCGCAGACTGACCGTGGTCATCTTGATTGCACTTTCCTGCGTCGCCAGATGACACGCCCTTCCTGTCGTCGCGCCTTTGTCGGCGACGATCGAAAACCCATTCAGCAGGTCGCCCTCGCGACCGCCGTTTCCGGCATCGTAGATGAACTCATACTCGCGTCGAAACTCGCCGAGATCGCGCTGGTCGCAGTGCAAAATGAGCCCATCAGGGTGCGACTGGAGCATCATGGTGCGAATGCCGCGATCCTGCTGACTGCTGGCTTCCAGAAGACGAAATGTTGCCTGTGGAGTCCAGCCCGCCGACCCTCCGGGAAGTGGAGCGCGGGCGCGAAGTGACGTGGCGAACGGCGGCGCAATGGTGGCGGCGGCGCGTTGGCGACCGGCGGAATGACGCCAGTCGCGCTGCGCCGTAGCCCATGCCGCATCGCTGGTCGAATCGAGCGCCCCCAATTCGCCCAGTGTGATGACCACCGATTCAAGAAATGCTTCCTGTGGAAATGCGGACGCGGTGATGCCCGCAATGTGATCACCGCGAACGCTCCCGAGGTCGACCGACGGCACGTCGGCGGGGAACCGCGAAGCGCTCAGTGCCACCACGCCGTCGTTGGGTTCCGTAAACTGCCCCACCTGCTTGGTCAGTTTCATCCACGGATGCGCGTCATGCACGTCACTGGTGAGCGCCAGCGAAAACAAGCGGGTGCGTTCACCCACCTGGTCGCCGAATTCACCCCAGAAAGCCCGTCGCGTGGCGGGGTAGAGTGATGGTGCAGAACCATCGGTTGCACAGGCGGTGGGAATCGTATCGCGTGACGCCCAGCGCACCAATGATGCCGGCAACTCCGCGCGCTCAGCCACCGGCGAACCAAGGTGCGGCGTGGCGATCGTCACCAGTGCGGCCACCTGCTGATGCGCAAATACCGAGTCGGCCAGCAGCGCCTCCGTGGCGTCAACTCCGCCCTTGGAGTAACCGATCAGCAAGTACCGAGGACGGGCGTACCCACGCTCAATTCGCCGGCGCGTGTCGTCACGCAGCCCGCGCAGCAGCGTGGACGCGTTGATGGTCGAACTGCAGCGTCCATCAACCCGGACGGACATGGTGCGAACGCCGAGTCGCTCACGCACGGCGTGCAATCCGCGTTGCCAGATCTCCCCGTCAAAGAGCTCGCCATAAATACCGGGCACCAGGACAACGGTGATGCCGGACAGCTCCGGATCGTACAACAACGGGATCGCCGCTGGCTCCACGCGCTGCCAGAGACTACGCTCAGCGAACACTTGGCTGAATAGGGTCGCGGCAAGGCGGGAGCGGCCCATCAGGCGTTCCGGGTCGGCACGCACCCGCGCCGCCTGCGCGCGGCGCCAGTCGCGCGCAAAGGGCCGATCACGGGAATCCAGAACACTGTCGGTTTCCGGGAAGTCGAGTGAGGCTTGCAGGAAGAACGGCAGCGTCCACGAGAGCATGGCCGCCGTGCGTATTCCGGCACCTCCACCAGCCTTGAGCGACTGCGTACCGCGCGTCCGTCGGCGATCCCAGTCGTCATACAATCCCGCCAGCGGCATCAATTCAGGAATTCCACGGACCTGATCGGCGGCCGTCCGCAGCCGATCATCGAGCTTGGCGGGATCAAGTGAATCGGCCAGGGCAAGCAATGTGTCGACGCCGCGCGCGAGTCCCTGCAGCACGTCCACCTTTGACAGACGCTTCTGCACATCCTTCCAGTCGAAGCCTGCGTTCAATGTGCCAGGCGAGTCGGCCGACGATGGCACCAACCCCTGCAAACCGCGCAGACGCGTCCAGTCGAAATAGCCAATGGACTGCACGACCGGCCGGGCGCGCCGGAGGAAGTCGGCATCCGCCGAGTGATCGGCATGCCGGGTCGCCACCTGCGGGGACGCGAGTACCTGCGCGCGCACCACGGAGTCCGGATTGAGCGGATGGAGCCAGTCCGCCTGTCGTAACAGTTGGCGTGGGGTCACCCGCATGGCATCAATCACTTCATCGGCGCGGACATCGTGCGGCAACTGCGTTGACGTACTGGCCACGATGCCGAACGTGGCACGAGCGGACATCGAGCCGTGAGTGCGGACCATACGAACCGTGCGACCAAAGTCACCGTCATGAGCAAATCCATCGGCCAGGTTCACAATCAGGTCCGGCGCATTCTCCACGCGCTTCTCGGCGGTCGCCACCAGGCGATGCAACGCATCAGGCCACGGTCCGTCAATCGACGCATGCCGGGCAACGCTGTCCGGCACCCACCGAACGGTTTCGCGCGACGTGAGCGAGTCCGGTATCGCCAGCGGGTTGCCGGTGCGCGCCCGATAGGTGTATTCCCACGAACGCCCGTCGCCAGCGACGCGCCAACGCACGGCGGCTTCACCACCATCGGCCGCACGCACCACGATTGTGCGCTCGCCATCGGCGACGTCCATCCACGTGACCAGCGTGACGCCGCGCTCGCGCAACACTTCGTCGGCAAAGCGACGCCGCTTCGAGAGATCGGGGAAGTACAGGTTGACCATCGACGCCAACGCAATGGTGACCACCGAGACGTCGTTGGAATCGAGCACGGTGCCGGTATCGCGACGCACCAGGCCGGCGCGCCGAATGGCGGGGTTCATCGAGACCGGCGTGAGATACGACTCGGCCTCGCCCTCGGCGAACGCGCCGACATTGCCGTGGTCGGACACCATCCACACGTCAACCGAGTCGCCGCGGGCGTCGAGCGTGGTAACCACACGCTCGATCATCGCGTCCAGCTGCCCAAGGAAGGCGTGCAGGTCGTCCTTGTGCGTGTGTGCCATCGCATCGGTGCCACTGATGTACGCGTTGAAGCGCTCACCGGTGAACCCATCGAGTATCGCGCGCTCGGTCTCCTCCAACTCGCGGTCGAACAGCCGACGACCGGGGAAATACATCAGCGGTTCGATGAGCGGATCGAAAAAGGTGTCGAACGCGCGCATGTAGTTGTACGGGCTTGCCTGGCGGGCGATCACCTGACGCGGATCGTCGAACACTCGCATGGCATCAAGGTCGAACCAGCGGGCCTCCACAGTGGGCAGACGCCCGCGCTCGCCGAAGGCGCGCTGCGTGCCGATGATCTCCGTCCACGACGGGTGGCTCATCGTGGGATACGGCGCAATCATGCGGCTGGCGTGACGAAAACGCTTGAACAGCCCATTCGCTTTTTCGCGCGAGAACGCCTCCCATCCCACCCCGTCGACCGCGAGAAAAAGTTGCCGACGCCCCGTCGCTACGTGGCGTGTGCTGGGCTGGCGCGCCGTCAGGGCACTACCCAGGAGCAGGGCGATGCCAAGGATCGACACCAGCCACGACCAAAGGGGGATCCGTGATCGTGTGTCGCGCGCGGTCAGTTCGGCCATCGGGGAATAATGCACTGATCGCCCCGCTGACGGCATCGGTCACAGGTGTGACCGATGCGTCTGGTCACGCCGCCGCGTCGTGCGGCACACCAATGGGGACGGGCGTCACCATTCAGGCATCGGCAAACACGTGCGTTTCCGCATGCCCTCCGGGATGGACCACGGCGCCGTAGCGCGCCGAACCCACGGTCTGCGCATAGCGCCAAATCGCGCCCGACTGGAAGTCGTGCTGTCGCGGTGTCCACTGTGCGCGTCGTGCGGCCAGTTCATCGTCCGTCAGCCGCACCGACAGGGTGGCGGAATCGGCGTCAATGTCGATGAGATCACCGTCGCGCAGCAACGCGATTGGTCCACCCACCGACGCTTCGGGAGACAAATGCCCGATGCACAGGCCGCGCGTGGCGCCGGAGAACCGACCATCGGTAATGAGTGCCACCTGCTCGCCCATTCCCTGGCCGTAAATGGCGGATGTCGTGGACAGCATCTCCCGCATGCCCGGCCCGCCAGCCGGACCTTCATAGCGAATCACCAGCACATCGCCAGCCGAGTACGCCCGCTGCATGACAGCGGTGAATGCCGCTTCCTCCGACTCGAACACGCGCGCCGGTCCGCTGAACGTTCGATGCGCCAGGCCCGCGACCTTCACCACCGCGCCATCAGGCGCAAGGTTGCCACGCAATCCCACCAATCCACCGGTCGACGAAATCGCATTGGAAACCGCGCGCACCACCTCCTGGCCGCTCGGCATCACCACGTCGGCCAGGTCTTCGGCGATGGTCTTGCCCGTCACGGTGAGGCAATCACCATGCAGAAATCCGCCGTCCAGCAGCGCCTTGAGAATGATGGACACGCCACCGATGTCATGCACGTCCTTGGCGAGATAGCGGCCGCCGGGCTTGAGATCCGCAATGAGTGGCGTACGCGCAAAGACCTCGGCGACATCAAACAAATCGAACGCAATTCCGATTTCGTTGGCAAGCGCCGGAAGATGCAATGCGGCGTTGGTGGAACCGCCGGTGGCCGCCACCACGGCGGCCGCATTCTCCAACGCCTGACGCGTCACGATTTGTCGTGGACGCGGCCCATCGCGCAGCAAACGCATCACGGCGCGGCCAGCCGCTTCGGCATAGGCGTCGCGATCCTCGTACGGGGCGGGCGGACTGGCCGAACCCGGTAACGCGAGACCGATGGCTTCCGACACATACGCCATACTGTTGGCGGTATACTGGCCACCACACGAACCGGCACTCGGACACGCCACGCGCTCCAGCGCGGTGAGGTCCTCAAGCGTGGTCTTGCCCGCCGCGTACGACCCCACGGCTTCAAACACATCCAGCACCGTCACATCACGACCATGAAATCGACCTGGCAAAATGCTGCCACCGTACAGAAACACCGACGGCACATCGAGGCGCAGCATGGCCATCATCATACCGGGGAGCGACTTGTCGCAACCAGCGAGACCGACCAGGCCGTCGTAGCAATGCCCGCGCACCGTCAGCTCGATGGAGTCGGCGATGATCTCGCGACTGACCAGCGACGATTTCATGCCCGCATGGCCCATGGCGATGCCATCGGTCACGGTGATGGTGGTGAACTCGCGCGGAGTGCCACCCGCCGCAATCACGCCGCGCTTGGCCACCTCGGCTTGCCGGCGCAGCGAGATGTTGCAGGGCGCCGCTTCGTTCCAACTGGACACCACGCCAATCAACGGCTGTTGGATCTCGGCTTCAGTGAGACCCATCGCATAGTAGAACGAGCGGTGTGGTGCGCGTTCGGGACCGACGGTGGTGTGGCGACTGGGCAGCGACGACTTATCCATGTGGATCGAGATGGCGGATAGGAACGAGGGGGCGGATTCGCGATGAACCCGACCCCCACGACGTTACCGCATCACGCTGCCGATCGCGAGGTGGGTGGCTACCGCTTCGCCTTCATGATCACCTTGATAACCCCGTTCTTCGCCCGCGGATCGCCATAGGCCAGTCTCGCTGGTTCACCCTTCACCACTTCGATGGATTCGATCTGCTCGGGCACAAGTCGCTCAAGCTCGGAGGACTCGACAACCTTCCCGTCGATCAGCAGCAGTCCGTCGAATTTCCGCTTGGGCGACTGAGTGCCGAGTGCACCGACATTCAAATCCGTCTTGGGCTGGGCGATTCTGACTTCAGAAATCGTGACCGACTGCGATTCCTCCAGCGCGCCGGCGACCTTCATCAAGGCCGGAGCGTCCTTGGTGAGAATGCGAATCTCACTGATCGAATCCCGCTGCTTCGACACCGCGATGGAGGTGATCTTTTCGGCGCTGATCGCTTTCGCCACCGACTCCTCCACGGGAGTCCCGTCCACCACATAGTGCACCGCGCCGCTGCCGGCCATGGCCCGTTGGGCGGTGGTCGCATCCATGCGTTCCACATCCGCCGAGGTGGGCAACTTCGATTCGCAGGCAGTCATGAGCGCGACCGCCGCCAGTAATCCACTGCCAAACCGACGAGCGTGCACAAATCGCGACGGGCGTGACGTCATGGCAACCAATCTCCGTTCGAGGTACGAACCGTTGCGGGAAAATGCCGGCATAGCCGACGGGAGGGCGGGACGAAATGCGGACAGCTCGATCAGCAGCGAACCGTAGGCGGCCGCCGGCACACCTCGGCGCAGTACACGTCGATCACAATCCAGTTCAATGGCGAGTCGCAACCGACCCAGGGCAAACCACAGCGCAGGGTGCCACGGCATACAGGCCACGATCCCGCAGGCCATCACCAGCAACCACGGATCACCGGCGCGCACATGCTCGGATTCGTGGGCGACAACCAGCCGTTGTTCCTCGGGCGGGCAACGCAGCAACCATGCCGGAAGGATGATCTCGGACGGGGCCAGACCCACGACCGCCGGACCAGCCGTCGGCGCGATGCGCGCATTGACGTTGTCAATGCGTTGCACCGGCCAACGGCGCATGACACGCCGGATTCGGAGGTAGCTGACCACGAAGACGCTCAGCGTTGCGACACTGGCCAGCAGCCAGATCCCGGCCAAACCGCGTTGCAGCGGGGCAGGGACACGAGCCAACGTCGCCTCCACAACCTGCAGCGCGGCTTCGATCGGAACGATGATGACGTCGCGCGAACGCGCCCACAGCGCCCGAACGCCGTGCGGCGCATCAACGCGCACCATCGATGCGTCTACGGAAGTCGAGGTGTCCGGCATCGTCACCCGCATGGAGGAGGACTCTCTCCGGAAGGGAGCCGCGATACTCAACGCGACCATGGCGCCCATGGCACCAAACCAGATCCAGCGGACCGCGCGCTGGGCGGCATGCTGGGCATCGTGTGCAGCGATCGCCGCCAGCGCCACCAGGCCGCCGATGAGTAGAGAAAACAGCATCCAGCTGCTCATGAGCGCTCCTCCGCGTCGGCGGCCAGTAGCCGAGCAGCCAGCAGCGTGCGCATGCGTTCCAGCTCTTCCCGCCCCAGGCCTTCGTCATTTACCAACTGGGCGAACAAGCGCTCCGACGAGCCCTGAAGATCGCGTCGCGGATGCGCGCAATAGCGCTTCCGCCGGCGTGCTCGGCTTCTACCGCCGCGAAGTAGCGATAGGCGCGCCCTTCAGCCTCGTGGCGGACGTATCCCTTCTCTTCGAGGGTCTGGAGCGCCGAGAGAACCGTGGTGTAGGCCACGGGCTCATCAAGCTCGTCCTTGACCTGGGTGACGGTGGCCGAGCCGAGCTTCCAGAGGACGCTCATCACGGCGAGTTCGCGGGGGGGGAAGTGGATTGGGTCGGCCATGGCGGGTCAAGTACGGAAGTTTCCGTAGAATGACACCATGGCCCCCGCGTGTCAACTGGTTTTCCAGTAGTCGGCCGAATTCCCTACTGCAACTGGATATACAGCGGCACCGGCCACAGTCGCAGAATCGATTCGCGGCTGGTGGATGGGTTGTCGTTGCGCGACTTGGTGAACTGCTTCCAGCCGGCGAACTGCACGGGTTCCTTCTTGATGTAGCTGTAGTATGAATCCCGCTTGAGCCACGGCGCGCCAAAGCCATCCATGTGCATCACGATCTGCACCTTCGCATCGAGCTTGATGTTCGACGCGTTCGTGACGCCCTTACGTGTGAAGCGATGCACCACCAGCACTTTCGGCGGCAGGTTGTACTTGTCGACCAGACCGGCCAGAAACCGCGACGCGTAGTTGATATCCGCGGCATCGTACGTGCCGATTTTCTTTCCCGGACGCGTGGCGTCCTTCATGGAAAATTCCGGATCGATGCCCAGGTGCACCTCCGGTCGCTTCAGGAAAGCTCCAGCCACGGCAGCTCCTGCTGCAACGTGCTTTGCCCTACTTGCACGTCCACGAACATGATGGCGTTCTTGCGCTTCGCCCAGCCGTACACTTTCTCGATGACGGTGCTGTCCATGCGCAGTCGGTACTTGCCATCGCGACCCGCATCGGCCTGCGCCACGACGGCGATCAGGTGCAGCGCCGGTTGCACGGGATGTGAGGGATCGAGGCGGTTCCATTCCGCGACTTCCTGGTCCAATCGACGCAGCATGTCATCGGTCTCGAACTCGCCCAGAATCCCCATGCGCTTCGACAGCGGATTGCCGTAGAAGGCAATGATGCGCTTGGCCGGCAAGATCGAACCTGGAAGCGTGGCGGGCATCTTGGGTGGCCACAGCGAATCGAGGTCGCTGCCGGCGTTCTTATAGGCGAGATGCTTCTCACCGGCCACGGAGCCCAGCGCGCCAGTCGGACGCGCGGACTTCTTGATGGTGTCCGCGCGCTGCGTCTTGTTGGTGGCGCGCTTTTTCGACGCCGCCGTGGTCTTGGCGCGTGTCGACTTCACGGCGGGCGGCTTGGCGCTTTGCACCGCGCGCGCGGACACGGGTACAACTGACGCCGAGCAGCGCTGCACCGGCGGCGCCCAAGCGGCGAGTGAAGAAATTCGGATTCAGGGGCATCCTACAAACATCACTTGTTGACGCTCCGTGTTGCAGCGCGTCTGTTGCCGATTTTCGCCGGTCCTGCGCTCACGGGATCTCCTGATCGATGCCCAATCCCAGTTTCCGATGGCTTCCGCGCGGACCACCAACCACCGCGGCTCGGCGACGACGTCCAGCAACCGACCGGTGGATACGGTACCAGACAACGACACCGTCGGCCAAATCACGATTGAGCGCCTGTTCGACGCGCGAGCGGGTTTCTCCATGAGTGGCTCAATGGGGACGCGGCCTGAGCGCGCAACTCGGTCACCATATCCTCTTCTTGAGCCACGCCAGCCCGAGTACCAGGGCGTTGGCCGTGGCCACGTCAAAGTCAGAGGTCAGGCACGGTGAGCATGCGGGCCACCGAATCCACTTCGGCGTTCCCATAAAGCATGCGTCGCCACCGATGGCGCCGTCCATGCCCAGCGCCAGCACGACGCGGCCGTCGCCCAGCGGGTAGAGTCGCGCCTGTTTCACCGCGACTCGGCGTCCGAAGCGGCTGAAGTGTCGCCCGACGAGCTGTTTGGCCAGCAATGTGCTCGCCGCATCGTAGCCAAGCAGACCCTCCAGCAGCAGGTGGGCGCTGTCTCCAACCACCCGATTGGCCGGTACCAACGGAGGGAGTGTCGTCGTGATTCTCGCCGGCTGCGGTCCGTACACCAGCAAAGGCCGCGCGAACAGGCGGACATCCGCAATCAGTGCGGTATCCCTGCCGCAATCCGCCCAATCGAACCTGAAACCGGTGCCAGACCAGCCAGAGACTGTCCTGGATGCGAATGCTCTTGTTGAGGAGATTGTACCACCGCTCGACGCGCGCTCGCAGATCGAACGCGGAATCTTGCGATCGACTGCGGGCAGTCGACTCTGCAGTTGCGGCCGAAGCGCGGCCACCACACGATCGGTGACGTCGATGTGGAACATCGTCACCCGACACGCATCGCGATCTGTCTCGGTGACCGGTCGCACGGATCGCACGCGTGATCGGGCGCGGATCTGCCAATCGGCATTCACTTCCAGATCGGTCGTGATGACGACGCGACCCGCGGCCTGATACTGCCGACCTGCCATGACGGCGCTGACCGTGGGCCTGATCATGGGTTGTACCAGCCGCGTCCTTCGTACGAGACGATCGTCGATAGCGTGAGTCGAGTCCCGTCGAACGCGACGTCGAATGGGGTGCGCGTGGCGGCGAAGGCGAACGCCTGCCGCTTGTTGGACGGGATCGTGATTCGACGGGTCATGTCGCCAAACCGCCGGGGACCGACTGTTCGAGCGCCGACAGCATCGGCTCCAGCGCATAGCTGATCGGTGCGTCGACGACCGATGGCGAGATGGGAAGAAGGACTTTGCGAGCCACTGGACCCGATCCCGGTGGCGGCGGCCGGCGCGGCGGGCGACAAAGGCGCTACTCCCGCACGCGCCCGTGAGAATCGATCCGACAAGGCCTCCACCGACCACTGACATTGCACGCATACCGGCAGGTTACCCGACATCGTGCGAACGCACCATCCCTGCGGGCTCCGTCCACCTCAACCATACCACTCTACGCCTATCGATCTGGCTCGCGTATTGCCGTCGTCACGGGCGGTGCGAACGGCATCGGTCTCGCGACGGCTCACCGCCTTGCCGCCAGCGGTGCCCGCGTGGCGATCTGGGGATCGCGTGGCGAGGCCGGGGCAGCAGCGGAGCGCGCGCTCACCACTGCGGGTGCGGATGCGCCTTTGTGGAGACGGATGTCACCAGTCGTGTCAGCGTCGATCACGCGGTGGCCGCCACGTTGACGCGCTTCGGGGCGATTGACATTCTCATCAACAATGCCGGCATCACGCGCGACGCGCAGCTGGTGAAGGTGAAGGAGGGCACGGTAACCGGCGGCATGAGCGACGCCGAGTTCGACGATGTGGTGGCAGTGAATCTCAAGGGGGTATTCACCTGCACGCAGGCGGTCGTGCCGCACCTGCTCGCGCGCGGGGGCGGACGGATCATCAACGCGTCGTCAGTGGTGGCCTTCAACGGGAACTTCGGGCAATCCAACTATGTCGCGACGAAGGCGGGGGTAATTGGCCTGACGCAGGTGTGGGCCCGCGAGCTCGGTCGACGGAATATCACCGTGAACGCCGTGGCCCCCGGATTCATTGCCACGGATATGACCCGCAAAATGCCGCAAGTCGCCCTCGACGGCATGATGGCGCACACACCGGTGGGTCGCCTTGGCACGCCCGAGGACGTCGCCAACGCCTACTGTTTCCTGGCGTCCGATTTCGCCGCATTCATCAACGGCGCGGTGCTGCAGGTTGATGGCGGATTGGTCATTGGGACGTGAGGGAAGTACCTAGTACCTAGTACCTAGTACCTAGTACCTAGTACTTAGCTAGTACTTCAGTACCCTAGTACTTGGTACTTGGTACTTGGTACTTGTTCACTCAGTCCTTTGACGCCTCATACCGCATGCGTTCCATGATTGCGGCCGCGCGACGCGTGGCGATGGCTCCTCGAGGAGACCAGCGTTTGGGAGACGGCAGGATGGCGGCAAGCCGCGCGGCCTCGTCTCGTGAGAGTGACGCGGCGCTCTTGCCGAAATGCAGTTTCGCCGCCGCCTCCGCCCCGTACACGCTGGGGCCCCACTCGGCGAGGTTCAGGTACAGATCAAGGATGCGTTCCTTCGAGAGCAGCAATTCCAGCCAGACCGTCAGATAGAGTTCCAGGCCCTTCCTCACGTACGACCGGCCATTCCACAAGAAGAGATTCTTGGCTACTTGCTGAGTCAGCGTGGACGCCGCGCAATTTGCCGCCGCGTCTCCGGCGCTCGAGGGCCTTGTCGATCTCCACAAAGTCGATGCCGTGGTGCAGGTAGAAACGGTCATCTTCCGAGGCCAGCACGGCGCGGCGCAAGTTGGGCGAGAGCTTGGCGCGTGACACGGTGGTGTGCTTCGGCCAGATCGGGCGCGCGCCGGTGAACACGCGGGTGACTGTCTGTTGCACCATGACCGAGGTCACCGGCGGCTGAATGACGGCCAGAGCAGGAATCATCGGCACGGGCGCCAGCAACATCAGCATGGTCCCGATGACGACACGCCGTGCGACGCGGCCCCATCGCGACGTCGGGCGTCGTGTCATCGCCGCCCTCAGTCGCTGCGACCACCGCCCCGTGAACGGTTTGAACCGCAGGGCGCTCACGGTTCGCGTAAGTGCGCGGGGGTGTCCGGCGGTTGACGTCGCCAACGACGGTGCTGCCAGAAATACTGCTCGGGGTACCGCCGCACATACCGCTCCAGCATCTCCGTATACGCGAGCACGATCGCGTCGATGTCCGCCTCGCGATCTCCCGGTGGGCTGCACCGGGACGGGATCGATCAGGACCGCGTATTTGCCGTTCGCTTCTCGCACGATGGCGACAAACAGCACAGGAACTTCAAAGCGCAGCGCAAAGACGGCGGGTCCACGAGGTGTTTTCGCGGGTCGACCGAAGAACGGGACAAAGGTGCTGGCCAGGCCGAGGCGTCGTGGTCGCTGACAAACGCCACACAGCGATTGTCGCGCAGCGACCGCGGTGTCGGCCGGCGCACGGCATCTTTGTCGTGAATGACTTCCATGCCGATCTTCCGCCGCGTCCGACTGACGTAGGCCTCGAAAATGGGGTTGGCCATTCCGCGCGCGACCACATCAATCGGGATGCCGCGCGCGGCGAAATAGGCGCCGCCAAACTCCCAGTTGCCGAGGTGGCCGGTAACCAGAATCACCCCGCGGCCGCCGGCAAGACTCTGCTCGACGTACTCCCAGCCTTCGACGCGCTCAACCCGGGCCAGAATTTCTTCCGGTGTCGTGCCGGGCATCGTGGCGGTCTCGATGGACGTTCGGCCCAGACTCTCATACGACCGCCCGGCCAGCGACTCGACCTCGACGGGCGTGCGTTCGGGAAAGGCCGCAGCGATTTGCCGTTCCACCACGCCGCGACGGATGCCGATGGGCTTGTAGACCAGCCGTCCGATACGACCTCCCACCCAGCTGGCGCCCCGCCATCCCAGTAATCGCAGCACGCCTACAACGGCGCGGGTGGCCGCGTATTCCAGTCGGTGCGAAAGGGTCGGAGACTTGGCGTTGCTGGTCGCGAACGGCGAAACATACCAGATGAGCGCCGCACCGATCAGGGATCGGCGCGGCGCTCGGGTACCCCAGCAGCGGCAGCAGGTGCCGCTGGCTTGAATTTACATTCAGTTTCGTGAGCATGACCAGCACGCGGCGATTGGTCGCTCGACCGTTATCGGTGGTGTTCGGCGCAATCGGATCGGTCTCGCCGGCCGTGCGGGCATTGATGCGCGAATCGGCGACGCCCTTCGAGACGAGATAGGCCTTGGCCTGATCCGCACGATCCTGCCCAAGCTTCACGTTGTATTTCTCGCTGCCAATGGCGTCGGTGTTCCCGGTGACGTCGATGGTGCGTGCCGCGTTGGTGGGGCAATCAGCGACCCAGCGATCTTGTCCAGGATGACCTTGGCTTCGGGCGTGATATCGCTCTTGTTGAATCCGAAGTTGATCGCGCCGATCACGATCGGGCGAGGCGACGGGCCAACGAGACGAACGGTGTCGATTCGCGAGATGAACTGGGTGTCTCGCTGAATCCGCGTCACCGTGACGGTATCGTACTGAATACGGGGTTTCGGCGGGTTGGTGAAGAACGACAGGGCTGAGGCCAGCCTGGGCGCCCAGATTGAGTCCCGTCGCCCGCGCGACCGGTTTCGCATTGTCGTCGGCCGGCATGATAAAGGTGCCGGTTCCTTCCACGCGCGCCGACAGGCGGTTGTTCAGGATGAAGCGGAGACCAACCAATCCCTGCGGGCCACCACCGCGTGGTGCGACCTGACGTACCCGACCGTAAGAGTGATATCCGTATCCGGCACCCAACAGCAGTTTTACACGTTCGGCCAGCGGGTGATTGTACGTCATCCGGTACGACCACATGGCATCCGACACCTTGCGCAGCGAATCGCGTCCACTCTCGCCCGTCATCGGCTGATTCACGTCGGCGTCGGCATAGCTCAACTCCAGCTCGGCCAGCCAGTTACGGAACGCGTAGATGCCGACGCGGCCACCAGCGCCCAAGGTCGGATCCAGCTTGAGGGTGTCCATGTACTTGGTGTAGCGACCAAACCCGCCAATTTCTATGGCACCCTGTCGTTGAGCGTCAGCAGAGGCGGGAATTGCCAACGCCATCGCCGCAGCGATGACAGCGCCAAGCGTGAGGCTGCGTAGATTGCGCATGTTCGTCTCATTGAATTGGGAATGCTCCCGAACGCACAGGATCGCCAGCCATTTGGCGTGGTGCCCGACAACGTCGAAATTGCATTCGCGATACCAACAAGTTCCTATTTACCAGATCATCTGGTAATAGGAACATACACTACTCCGCTGTCGGGAAGGCCCTTTCGGTGAAATCGTCGCGTCCGCTTCAACGTCTGGCACAGATGGGCTTGATCATCAACGCGCTTCTGGCTGGCGTCAAATTGGTGGCCGGTCTGGTCGGCAATTCCTACGCATTGGTCGCTGATGCCATTGAAAGCGCAACGGACACGATCGGTTCGCTGGTGGTCCTCAGCGGACTCCGGATCGCGAATCGCTCGCCGGATGACCGCTATCCGTTCGGATACGGTCGCGCCGGAACCGTTAGCGGCGGCCACGGTGGCGGCACTCATGCTTGGCGCGGCCGCTGGCATTGCCATCGAGGCCATCCGGGAAATCCGGACGCCGCACCACTCGCCCGCCGCGTTCACCTTGGCCGTGCTGGCGGCAGTCATTGTGATCAAGGAGGTGCTGGCCAAGCGTGTCCTCAAGGCTGGCGAGGCCGCCGGCAGTGTCGTGGTGGAAGCGGACGGCTGGCACCATCGTTCGGACGCCATCACCTCCGCAGCCGCGTTTGTGGGCATCAGTGTGGCCTTGATTGGTGGGCCAGGGTGGGAACCGGCCGATGATTGGGCCGCGTTGGTGGCCGGCGGTATGATCTTCATCAACGGCACCAGGCTGTTGCGCAAGGCCATTCGCGACCTGATGGATCGGGCGCCTGATGCGCCACTCTTCAATGCGGTAAGCGACGCCGCGCGACAGACGCCTGGAGTTCTCGCCATTGAGAAGCTCAAGATTCGGAAGAGCGGCATGGGCCACTACGTGGACATTCACGTGCAGGCGGACCCTGCGCTTTCGCTCCACGACGCGCACATTTTGTCAGGATGTGTGAAGGGCGCCATTCGGCTGAGTGTTCCGACCGCCTTGGGTGTGCTCATTCACATGGAACCGTTCGAACCGCACGAGGGCACGCGACGCCGCACCGAGGGGCACCAACCATTCACCATCTGGACCGGGCCGACTGCGAAGCGTAGCGCGTCGACACCATGTCGGACGGTTGGCGTTCACGTTTCACGATCGGGTCGATATCGAACCGATTCACTATGTGTTCGAGGACGGCCATATCTTTGGCCGCACGAAATTCGGCACCAAGGTCAGCGTGCTGGCGCATCATCCGTGGGTGGCGTTCGAGGTGGATGAGGTGGATGGCCTGCACGCATGGCAGAGCGTCGTGGTGCATGGTCAGATCGTCTTTCCGACCCCGAGGGCGCGCCGGTGGAGCATCGGCAGTATGCGCGTGGCGTTGCCACCTTGCGTCATCTGGTCCCGAGCGCGTTCGTCCCACGATCCGACACCCGATCGGGATCTGGTTTTCTGCCTTTTGTGCATGACTCACGGGTCGCGCCGCGATGTCGGGGATACGGCGCATGAGTAACGGCAACGGCAACGGCAGGAAGTGGGTGGTGCCTGACGCGCTCAAGTCGCTGCGTCTGGCGCCGGTCGATCGGGATGACCGCGTCCGCGTTGGGCAGCAAGGCCGCGCTCGTTGATGACGCACCACCGCAGGAACTGATCGAGGACGCCACCCGCGCGCTGCTGGATCGACTGACCGCGCTGCAGGACGCGTTTCACGCCGATCGCCGGCATGCGCTGCTGCTGGTGCTGCAAGGACGCGACGCCTCGGGCAAGGACGGGGTGATCAGGACAGTCTATGGCGCCTTCAATCCCACGGGAGTGACGGTGGCGCCGTTCGGACCGCCGACACCTCTGGAGTTGCGTCACGACTTTCTCTGGCGTGTGCATCAGGTCGTGCCGCCGCTGGGCATGGTCGGGGTGTTCAATCGCTCGCACTATGAAGACGTGCTGGCCGTCCGCGTGCGCAAGCTGGCGCCGGAGTCGGTGTGGCGGCCGCGGTACGCGCAGATTGTCGCCTTCGAGCGACTCCTGGCCGACAACGGCGTGATTGTCCGCAAGTGCATGCTGCACGTTTCGCGTGAAGAACAGGCCAAGCGGTTTCGCGAGCGGCTGGACGATCCGCGCAAGAACTGGAAGTTTCGCGTCGACGACCTGAAAGACCGGGAGCTGTGGGACGACTACACCGAGGCCTACCGCGAGGCGCTGACCGAGTGCAGTACGCGAAAGGCCCCGTGGTTCGTGGTGCCCTCGGATGACAAGACGGTTCGCAACTTCCTGATTGCCCGCATGCTGGTGGAAACGCTGGAGCAGCTGGATCCGCGATACCCGGAGATGGACCCGGCAGTGCGCGCGGCCGCACGGGTCTTCGAGTAGACCGACACGGGGGCAGTCCGCTTCTGCCCCGGGGGTGGTCGGTGGCTCAGGGGGTGATTAAGTTCCTCGTTCTGTCCGCCGGCTGAGGTTGGTCGGCTGCGACGGGACGTGGCGCAGCCCGGTAGCGCACTTCCTTGGGGTGGAAGGGGTCGCAGGTTCAAATCCTGTCGTCCCGATGGTCAATACAGAAGACGGTCGCTGTCCATGCGGACAGCGACCGTCTTTTTGTGCCGACGTTTAGTCGGCGAACGTCACCGCATCATTACGATCAACGACGCTGACGGTGGCGCCCAACGACGCCGAGCGTTCCAAGTCCAAATGCCATCAAGGCCCAGGTGGATGGCTCGGGCACGGTCTGAATCTGGAGCACGATGTCGTTGTAGTCCTGATCGCCCGTCGGGATGTCGCCAAAGGCGGCCCAGAAGCGGCCGTTGTCTTTGTCGGCACCAGCCGCCCGCTCACTGAACAGGGCGTAGTGGGGAACCGTGACGGAACTGCTGTAGCTCCACGGGTTGCCGCTCGCCGCCGACCGCGCGCCCAGGTACCAATCGGTATTGAAGGTCACGTTGAACACGGTGGTGAGGGCATTCGGGTACGTCCCCACAGCGTAGAGTTTCTGCACCTGCAGTGGACCGCTGAGCGGACCGGAATACGCCCACAGCTCCTGACCGGACGGGCCAAAGGCCGACGTATTGGCAAGCAGCTCCAGTCGATATGACCCGGCCTTGAAGGCATAGCCGATTGGCGTATCGATGTTCGCACCGCGCAGGAACGACCCGTTCGGCACGCCAGCCGTCAGTCCAAGCCGTCCCGCGTTGGCGTTCACGAACGCATCGGTCGGTTTCTGATTCGCGCAGGGCCCGTAGCCTGCCCCCGACGCGTACAGAAGATAGAAACCGATGTTGCAATTCGAACCGTTGATGATGTCCTGTGAGGTCCCGTCCCAGAACGGGGAGAGGTTCTTGTTGGGAACCGTCATGGCCGTCCAGGTGCCCGTCGTGATCACCTGCGCGTCCGCAGCGACAGGAGCGGCCAACGTGGGAAGCGGCAAATACAGTGGCAGCAAAAGTCTTCATTTCCCCTCCGGGATCGCGGGCGTGCTCGGGATGAGAGTCCTCGCACCGGTTGCCGTTGCAAGTATCCCGCCATCGGGGTTTCCCGAAATAGCCACTCCGGAGACGGAGCGTTTCTCACCCGATTGGATGAGAAACGACGTGTTCGTCAATTCCCAGTGCGCGTGATCCGCCTCACCTGTTGAGACAATGACGCATTGTCACCCGGCGGCATTCGTCGCGGAAATGGCTCTGCGCGCTCCTCCACCGCCTTGTGCCCTAAAAGGCCAGCATCTGTGTGTACTTCACGATCACGCCAAATCCGGTGGCCGGCGCATCCGGCAGGCTGATCTTCTGCTCGTTCAGCACGATGAACAGGTCGCTCAGCGGATGGTGAATCAGGTTGAAACGGAGATTGGCGTTGAACTGGTGCGACCGCGGATCGTATTGCGCCAGCGCATCGAAGAACATGTTGGTGGTGAAGCTGTAGTTCGTGCGGCCGGTATACAGCAGCGCCTCGAAGGTGGCGTTGGGCATTGTCAATGCCGCCTCGGTGTGCGATGCCCCGACTGACGCCGCAAACTTGGCGGAGGGCTTCGCGCTGACCAATACCTGCTGGGTGTGCTGCGTGCCGTTCCAGAAGCCACCTTCGATGAAGGTGTAGGTCGCCGAGACTTTGCGGCTGGCGTTGGTCGATCCCTTGAATTGCCAGTCGGTCCACGCGTAGCCGCCGGCGGGGATCGGCGCGATGTCCCGGTTGATGCGAAACGGGGTGGCCAGACGCTGAAAGCGGGGGTTCCCGGACAATTCGAAGTATGCGCCGCTGCTCAGAAAGAATGTGTAGCCGGTATGGAGGTCCTTGGCGGAAATCCGACCATCAAGGGTTTCGTAGTAGTTCCAGGTGAAGTGCGGATGCATCTCGCGCGTGGCAATGGTGGAGAGCCACGACGGACGCGGTCGAATGCCGACATCCGCGAGGTACTTGCGGGTATCCGTGCGCCGAAAGAATCCCAGATCGTCGGCAAAGCCGCGTCCCACTTCCAGCACGCCCAGCTTGGCGTGGAAGAAATTGTCCTCATGGTTCACCGACGTTCGCCACGTGTACTGACCGCCCTCACGACCCGGCGTCCGCGTGCCGACGGCGTAGTTGTTCCAGTCCCAGTTGCCGCGCAGTCGGAAGTTGGCGTCCACACCGGCCACGCGGTTCCAATTCCCCGCGTGGCCGCCGCCAACGGCCTCGCGGTCGAGCACGATCAACCCGATATCCGAACCCGGGCGCAGGTTACGCCGCAGTCGAAGCACATTGTATTGATTGGCCGGCGTGGTGGCCGTGCGGCGCGTTTGCATGGCCAGCGCGCCAATGGTCAGCCCACCGGCCGTGCCGGAGACGCGAATGCCGGCCGGAATGGGCACCGCACGTCCGTCGGGTGACAATCCAATGCGCCGACTGAAGAACAGCAGCATATCCTCATCCGGCGTGGGGGCCAATTGCACCCGATTATTGCGCGCCGCATCACCCACGTAAAAAATGCCCGAGTTCTCAAGAAAGAACTCGCGCTTCTCCGGGAAGAACTGGCTGAATTGCGTGAGATTGACTTGCTGTTCGTCGGCCTCCACCTGCGCGAAATCCGGATTGATGGTCACATTCATCGCGAGGTGGCGCGTCACGCCATACGTGACGTCCAGCCCGACGGCTTCGCTGGTCACGCTCGAGGGGCCACCGACGTCGCGAACGGTGCGCCCCATGGCGTAGGGCTTCAGGCGCAGGTCGCGCGACGTGCCGTCGACGGCGAGCCCCTCCAACGTGCCCGCCAGCGATACGCGTGAGATGGTGAAGGCCCGCGGAATCGGCGCCCAGTACGTCAATTCGTTGCGATGACGGATGCGCCGGGCGAAGTTGATGCCCCAGCCGTCCACGCTCCCCAGTTGATATCGCAAGGTGCGAAAGGGGATCGCCATTTCCACCGTCCACCCGTCGGTCGTGCGTTGGGTCTTCACCGACCACACACCGTCCCAACTCGTATTGATTTCGCGGCCTTCATTGGCGATCTGCCGGTCACTGCGCGCGCCGGCGGTGTTTGTCACGAACAGATAGCCGTTGCGGTGATCATGGAACGTGTCCAACAGGACCTCGAAGTCGTCCTGATCCTCCTCCTTGAAATCCTTGCGGATGTCGTTGAGCACGATATGCCCCGCATCGGGATCGTGCAGGGTGGCGCCCACATAGAGGAACTCGCCATCGAAAAGAATCCGGACTTCCGTGGCCTCGGATGCCGGCTCGCCGGTGCGCGGCTCCGACTGAATGAATCCATCGGCGGGGGTGGCGCGGGTCCAGTCGAGTTCGTCCAGCTTGCCGTCAATCGTCACTGGCGTTGATGCGCGGATGGCCTGCAGCGTCCGCGCCCCCCGCGACGACGTGCTGGCCGGAGCCGCGACCTGGGCGCCCGCGATGTCCGCAAGCGCCAAGGTCGAGCAGAGCAGGGCCGCACCACCGAGCAAAAAGCGCATCAGCAACCGAGATCAGGAGTGAACGGACAGCTCGATACGGCGTCTGCCGTACGCGAGGACTACGCCGTCCTCGGCGATTCTGTTGGTGCGCGCGGACGGACTGGTTCGCTAGTACGCGTATCCGAAAATGATGTCCATTTCGTCGGAGGAAAGCAGGCCAAATGCTATCGTCCGATCGGTCACGTTATTCCACGTCACCACGCTCACCAGGGCGTCGCCAATCTCAAGCACCAGCGGGGTGCTGAAGTTCACGAACCCCGGATGTTCCCAGTCGGTATTCGTGTACACCGTCGTTTCGGTGCCATTGGCCCGTCGCACATGAATTTCGAATCGCTCGCCCATCGAGTGCATGTGCGATGTGAGACCCAGGATGGTGGTTCGCGCACTCATGGGGAACACCGTGCGCACCGTGGTCCGCTGCCCTGGTGGCAGGGTGAAGTTGGTGTTGGCCAGGTTGAGCGAGCGTGCCACCGTGGTCACCTGCGCGCGATCCACCGTGTACAAATTGGCGAATGCCTGGCCCGGCAGATCGATGGGTGACCGGTTCACATAGTGCACATTGAAATCCAACGACGAATTGGCCGGCAACTTGAGCGCAACGCCTGGTGGGAATCGGTAGTCGAAATCGGGAGTCATCGCTCCGGCGAAGAACACATGACACGCCATGGGCAGCATGTTCACGAAGTTCATTGACCCATCGGCATTCCGGATGTCGCGCACCACATCCGGCGTGGGGCGCGCATTGCAGGGGAACGACGTCTTGGTGTCATCGAACTGATACAGCAGCAGGTGATGACTACCCGGGCGCATCCGGGACTCGATCCGCGTGATGTACAGGTCGCTGGCATTGGCGACTCGGCGGTACACGAACAACTCGCGTTCCGCGGTGGGCGACACCGCGAAGCTGTCCACCCTGAGCTGCAGCCCCGCGTTCGTGGCGGGGGCACCCAGTGGCGTAAACGTCGCGGTTTGCCGTCTCGTGTCGAGCAGCACGGCGGTATCCACCACGTGGCCGGTGCGTGGCGCGCCGGCCTCGATCCACCGACGCACGTACTCCAGTTGACCGGACGTCAGCCCCTGCGTGGTACCCATTGGCATCAACTGCCCGTAGTCACGGCTGTGATGTCCCGGCACCCAGGCCAGCTTGTGGAAGAGCAGGGAGCTGTCCGCCCGAAATGCCTTCACGCGCGGCAGTCCGTCTGCGTTGGCCAATTGCTGGACCGACGCGATACCCAGCAGTTGTTGATACGACGAGTCCGACGTGAGGACCAGACGCGATTGCCGGGCCGTGCTCGTACCGCTGGTATGGCAGGCGGCGCAGGACGGATCGATGATGTCGCGCTGGATACGCGCAAACGTGCCGTCCGGCAGTTTCGACGTCGCCGCCGGCGAGGCGCTATCGCCACTGCACGCGGCAAGCCAGATGGCGGTCAGTACGGCGGCCCATGGGCATGGGCCGATGCGATGGCGTTTCACGATCATACGGTAAAGCGCGGTGGTCAACGCGTCCAGACCGCCACGACGCAGCGCGCTTGCCGGAAGGCGGCCTTGAATTCCAAGGGAATTTCGGAGGGGCCGGAATAGACTTCGATGGCGTCGACCGTATTGATGGCGATCTGATCCAGGGGATTCGCCTTGGGCATCGGCGCGGCCGCCACGGGTGGCGCCCCTTTCCCTCGGCTCTCCAGAGGGACGTACCGCGCCGTGTCGGCTTCCTTCCCGGGAATCGGCGTCGCCTGCAACACGCCATCGATGAACAACACGCCGTCGCCGCATCCCCAGGCGCGGCCCTTCATGCGACGCAGCAATTGACTGAGATCGGTGACCGCGCGCTTCTCGATTTCCAGACGGGTGAGGAATTGTGATGGTGGTGCGCCCGAATGGATACGACGATAGGTGAACCCCACGTCATCAAGCTTGCTGGCCAACGCTTCCGCCTTCGTGACGACGGGTGCGAGTGGCGAGGCCTGGCGGCGCACAGTGTCCACCCCCGTTGACTGTTGCGCGGAGGCCGGATGGCCGGATACCACCATGGCCAGGGCGCCAATCGCGAGTGCCAATTCGCCCTCGGACCATCGCTTCATGCGGGCATCTACTGCATCCGGAAGAGGTAGCTGAGCTTCGTGAAGAACACGTCGCGCGAACGCTGCAAGCGGTCGGGTCCGGCGGGGCGATTCGCCTGGAGCGCATCGCCATAGCCGACATAGAACACGGTCCCCGGGGAGGGGAGGTACGAGAACAGAAAGTCCAGTCGTGCTCGCGCCCGTTCGAACGCCTCGGCGCGCGCGTAGGTTCCGGTACTCGATCGCAGATACACCGGCAGATTGGTGCGCGAGTCATCGCGCAACGCGTCCTGGGTGGTCTTCGAATACTCCCCAATCAACCGTACAAACATCTGCCGCGTCACCTGATACTCCATGCGCAGCCGCTGCGCGCCGCGTGATTGCACTCTCGACCCGTCGGTTTTCCGGTCGAAGGCGTCGTAGGTCAGCGTTCCCGCCAGTCGCAATTGCTCCGTCGGCCGCACATTCAGCGTGCCCTGCACGCTGGTAATCTTCGCCGAGCTCCATTCGGGAAAGTTTTCATCCTGGCCGACAATCACGAACGTGTTGAACGAGAACGTGCGGAACTCCGGCGTCCCCATGGACAGCACCCAGTCCAGATTCGGCAGATTGGGCGTGCCCGTGTAGGCCACGGTATCGAGTCCGCCAGTGCGCGGCTTGAAGAGGTAGTAGTTCTGGTACAGGTCGCGATCGTAGCTGAACTCCTCCACCAACGCCTGCGCGCCAACCTGCCAGCCGCCGCGGAATCGCGTATTGAGTCGCACGTGGAATTTCACGTCCTGCGCAGGCCGTCGGTTCACCAGGTCGTCATAGCGCCAGGTGCCGTCGAGGAACAACTCCGGCGCGAACACTTCCAATCGGGCCCCTTTCCCGCCCAGCCTGGTGTAGCGATGCGTCGTGGCGAAGTTCGCCACGCCGGCGCGCGCGATGAATCCGCTTTGGGCATCGAAGTCGCCGCTGATCGCGCTGCTCGAATATCGGGAGTAGTACCGACTCCCGTTCCGCGTGGTGGAGAGATTCCACAACGGCGCGCGGGTCGTCGTCGCTCCGCGATGCGTGGCACTGGCGGCCAGTTGCCACTGTGTGGACTGGATGCCTTGCACGACGCGGCCGTCAATGCCGAGTACACGGTTCCAGTCGGTCCCGTCGATCTTGTCGGTGTACGCCAACCCCATGCGACTGGTCGCGCCGAGGTCGCGCTGCACCCGCACAATGTTGTAGAGTGGGGAGCGATCGCCGGTGGCCGACGCGTCTCGACTGTCGACCGCGGAGAGCACGCCAATGTCAAATCCCTGATGCTTTCCGGTGAGCTTGGTCGCCGCCACCGGTTGCACGATGCGACGGGTGTAGATCAACTGATTGGGTGTCGTGAACTGTTCCTGGCTTTCCAGAAAGAACGGGCGTCGCTCGGGAAAGAAGACCGCGCGTCGCGGATCGTACTGGAACTGCGTCGCATCCGCTTCCACTTGCGAGAAATCGGGATTCGCCGTGCCGGCCAGCGTCAGGTTGCTGGTGATGCCCCATCGTGCACTACCGCCCAATTCGGGTCTCGATTGTGAATAGCCCCAGCGGGACGTTGCGACGTCGCTGGTGCCGACCGCACTTGAAGTGATCGTGGGAATCAGGTCGACGGTGAGTCCGCGACGCAGATTCCGCAGACCAGACAAGTGTCCGGATTGCGCGAGAAAACTCGCGTTGGCGCGCAAAGCGGGGGCCCACGTTTCCTCGTGCCCGCTCGCCTGCACGGTGCGAATCACGTTCAACTGCCACTGCTGCACGTCGCCCGCGCGGTAGCGCAGGCTCTTGAACGGAATGGCCAGCTCCACCTCGTACCCGTAGTCGGTGAGATGTCCTTTGGACTGCCAGACATAGTCGGGTGCCAGGTCGGCGTTTTCCCGTGAGCGCGCCGTACCGCCGAAAAACCCGCCACCTGATGCCGCGCCGGTCTCGGTCAACACGCCGTCGCTCTGAATACCGAACGGATTGACCGAGAACACCATGGCCTGCCGACTATCACCGTATGTGCCCAGAAAGAGCTGCACGTTGTCATCCTGCGAGATGCGATCGCGGTCAGCCAGAGTGGCCCGGACCGATCCCGCAGGGGCGAATGCCCGGATACCCACGTGCAGGGTGGTGGCCGAGTACCAAACCAGCACCTCCGTGCTGTCTTGGGCGGCGATTCCATCGGAGGGGAAGAACTGGGAGAAGCCCGTCAACAGGGCCGCGTTGCCCCAGGCGACCTCGTCCAGTTTGCCGTCCACCGCCACGGTGGCATCGCGTCGCGGTGTCGCGACATCCAGTTGCCCGCGCCGCCCGTCAAACACGGGCCCCGTATGCGGGGCGAGCGATTGTGTGCCGTGCGCGCCGGATTGCATCCGCGGCGGGGCCAGCGAAGCGCCAGATGCCCGGGGGCTGGTCTGGCCGACCATGAACAAAAGGACGGCACCGATATCGAGCGGATTCACGAAGGAGGGTCTGAGGTCGGCGGGAAGGATGGGCCGGGGTCGCCGTCGCTGAATACTAGGAGGGGGCGGCACGGGTGGCGAGACCATTCGCGCCCCTCATGCGTCTCCTACGTCGGGACGTGCACGCTGTTTCCTCCCCTAACGATGAACCTCGTGATAGTCGCGCTGTGGCGTTCTCTTTTCGGTACCAGTACAGTGCGCGCGGCCGTGCCGCCCACTGAGCAGCCCAAGGCGATTCGCACGGTGCTTCGGCCATCGATTCCGCTCGCGATCGAGTCGGAGGCGGGTCGATCGGTCGAGTGGGTACCTCGCCCAGCGGACTATTGGCAGCAGAGAACGGAGTGGGTGTTGCAGCGGCTCGGAAACGAGTGGCGCGCCACGGCAGACGATGACGCCTGGCCCGATGTGCGTGAGCTTCTCGAGTTGCTTGCTCGGACGCCGGACGCGGTGATACGACAGTTGCCGGCTGCCGCTCGTGACGCGCTGGCACTTTGCGATAACGCCAGCCTGTCCCGAGTCCAACTAGCCGAACGACTCAGCGTCGACCCGTCCCTGATTCAGGCGGTGCTGCGACAGGCGAACGGCGCGTGGTTTGGCGCCGGGCTTCAGCCGGTGCTTCGCGTCGATGCGGCGATTGACCGCATCGGCATGGCTGGAACCCGGGCGGTGGTGCTGTCCCGCGTGTTGACGGACTGCTGGCCAAACCCGGCGGGGTCTATGATTCGATGGTGGGTGACATCTGGTCACATATGGTGCAGTCGGCGCCCTTGGCTCGCGCGCTCGCCCCGGCCTTCGGCGCCGACAGCGAGGAAGCGTTTTCCATTGCCATGCTGCACGACATCGGCAAGCTGGTGTTCTTCGATCAGGTCTCCGCACTAAGGAAGTCCCAGCGTCGGCCGGTGAATCTCCCCGACGCCTGGCTGGCCCGTGCCCTGGAGCAGTTACACGAACCATTGGGTGCTGCCGCCGCGCATCAGTGGGGACTCGGCTCGGCGGCGGCCGACGCCATCGGCTCGCATCATCGACGGGAGCGGCCGTCGGCCAGGCACCCGTTGGCCGAAACGCTGTTCGTGGCTGAGCGGGCCGAACATGCCCGTCGATGCCGAACAGCTTTCGATTACGACGGTATCTGGTCCTTGGGGGAACTGACAGGAGAGAAATCTGTCTGCCATGGTATCCTTGGTCGTCAATTACGAAACGCTGCCTAGAAAATGTGAAATGTGGATATCTGTGACTTATCTACGTCTTATCCGTCACAATGCTGGCACACCCTCTTTCGCAATCTGAGATCGTGTATCATGTTGGCCGCATATTCTAGTAACGTTTTGTTGGATCACCTTATTTGTGATGCCGCCTCTCGGCATCCGACCTCCGGTCGACTCGCATGGGCTACTTGAGATGTGAAGCGTGTGGCGCGAAGGCCCTGTCCGCGGCATCCACGTGCCCGCGCTGCGCCGCGCCATTCAGCCTGCACGACGGTCGCGGCGCCCGCGTCGCGCTCAAGAAATGCTCGGGGTGCGGCATCATGCATCGTCGTGATCGCAGCTGCCACTGGTGCGGCGAGCAACGCCCCGCTGCCTGGCGGTCACCGACAGTCCTCCGCTCAGCAACTGGAGTCGCCGCCGTGGCACTCCTGGCGGTCGGAAGCTGGTCAGTCCGTGGACAGGCCGCCGATGTGCTGGGCAAGGTGTTCGCGGAGGCGACCACGCCCGATGCGTCACCGGCCGGTAGTGCCTCGGCTGCTGTCCCGAAGCCCTTGGCGACTGTGGCACCTGATATTGCCCCCGCATCCACCTTGCCGCCCGATAGCCTCATGGTGGCGTCGTCCGAAGGCGCGTTGGTGGTCTCGGACTCGATACAGTGGGTACCGGCCGTCGCCCGGACCTGGGTGAATGTGCGACGTGACGCGAGTCGCATTGGCGACGTGGTCGGGGTCATCAAGCCATCAGAGAGGGCCATGCTGGGAATTGGCCGATCGGGCTGGCGTCAGGTGAAATCACCGGAAATCAGCGGTTGGGTGGATCCGCGCCTGTTCGAGGCTGACTCGCTGCGTACGCGCGGGTGACGGCTGTGCCCCAGCGACCGGGCTTCAATCGTGCGGCCTTTACGCTGATTGAAGTGCTGGTAGTGATCGTGGTCATTGCCATTCTGGCCACGGTCGTCGCCCCGAACCTCTTCCGCAACGTCGGAGATGCGCGGGTGGCGACGGCGCGGACGCAAATCGAGACGTTTGGCACCGCGTTGGACGCCTATCGGCTGGACAACGGCAGCTACCCCAGCTCGGCTCAGGGACTGAGTGCCCTTTGGCAGCGACCGGCCATTGAACCGCCACCGAACTGGCGTTCACCCTATCTCCGCAAGGCCGTTCCCAAGGATCCGTGGGGCCGCGACTACGTCTACGCTGCTCCGGGCAGGGTGAACCCGCAAAGCTACGACCTCATGTCGTATGGTGCAGACGGTCGCCCGGGTGGCGACGGCGAAAACGCCGATATCCTGAGCTGGAAATAGCCGAGGCCGCCACGACGTCAGGTAATTACTGACAACAGTGTGAGCAGAAAGGGCGGTACTCCGGATGATTCGCCCTACTTCGAACAGTGACGCGAATCGCGATCCTCAGTTCAGGATGAGAAACTCGCCTTCGACCTGATTGAGGTTATATGCTCTCCATTACTGCCGACCATGCCCTGCGAGCCGTGCTGATGCTCGCCCGCATACCAGCCGATCACTCCATGCGTGCCGACGCCGTGGCGGAAGCCATTGGGGCACCGCGAAACTATCTGGCGAAGACGCTCAACGCGCTGGCCAAAGCGGGAATCGTGCACAGTGCCCGCGGCCCGTCCGGTGGATTCGCGCTGGCGGTTGCGCCTCGCGACCTGACTGTCGCCCGAGTGACCCAGTTGTTCGATGAGCGACCACGAACCGGTGTGTGCCTGCTGAGTAAGAAGGCCTGCGATGCCAACAATCCGTGTGCCGCGCACAATACCTGGACCGCGATCACGGCCTCGGCACTTCAGGCCATCGAGACCACGACGGTTGCCGACCTGCTGGGCGAGAAGACGTCCGTCGATGGGGACGCGACGTCCATCCAGTCGAGACCTCGGGTCCGGACGCGCCGGCGTCGTGTTGAACAAACCATGGTGCAGATGGCCTCCTGACAGCGCTGTGATGGCATGCTAGGCTGCAGCATGCCATCCGTCTCCCGCCCGTCGCCCGCTCGCTCCACCGCCGATGCGAATGTGGAGTGGCTGGCGCACGTCGCGGCGCGGCTTCCGGCTCGCCGATGGCGGACACGGTTCGCTCCCGCGCCCACTGGCTATCTGCATCTTGGGCATCTGGTGAATGCGCTGTACGTGTGGGGCATGGCGCGGCAATTCGGGGGCGACGTATTGCTGCGTCTCGAGGATCACGATCGCTCGCGCTGTCGGTCCGAGTACGAGTCCGCACTGTTGGACGACCTCGATTGGCTGGGATTCGAGGCGGACATCGCCAATTCGTCGACCTACCGATCGCAACCGACGTCGCATCCTGTTCGACAGTCCGACAATCCCCACCGGTACCGCGACGCACTGGCGGCGATCGAGGCGAAAGGCATGGTCTATCCGTGCCTCTGTACCCGTCGAGACATCGAAGCGCTGGTCCCGCATCCGGCTGGCGAGGCACCGCGGTATCCTGGCACCTGTCGCGATCGACAGGTCGATCCGCGCTCCACCAACGCACGGCGTGTCCGCATGGCGCCGGCCGTCGTGTCGTTCGACGATCTGCGTCTGGGTCCGATGGCGCACGATCCCGATCGGCAGTGCGGTGATGTGATGGTGCGCGATCGCTTGGGACACTGGACCTATCAGTTCGCGGTCGCCGTCGATGATGTGGCGCAGCACATCGATGTAATCATTCGTGGGGAAGACCTGCTGGCGAGCACCGCGCGACAGTTCCGCCTGACTCATTTGTTGGGTCGCGATGTGCCGCCGATCACGCTGCATCATCCGCTGCTGGTGCACCCGCATGGCGGAAAGCTGAGCAAGGCCAATCGCGACACGGCACTGCAGGCGTACCGCGCGGCGGGTGTTCGCCCGGAGGTGCTGCTGGGCGAGGCCGCCTTTCTTGCAGGTCTCGCCGCATCATCCGCGTCAATCTCGGCGCACGATGTGGCGTCGTTGTTCCGCGTCGTCCGGTAGCGTCCTCGCCGGCCTTTTCACGACGGGCGTGTCGGCACGAGGCGGCTACCGGACGCCCAGCAGGCCGAGCACGACCAGCAAGACCCACTGCGGACCCTTGAACCCGTCGGTGCGGTCATCGTACCACTCCTCCAACGCGTGCGCTCCGCGCCCGACGCCGCCACCATCCAGCGTGATGGCAGGCACCCGAAGATTCATGGGAATGTTCGCATCGGTGCTGGAGGTGGTGAGCGGGGCGTAGATGTTCATCGTCTTGGCCGCCGCCTGTGCGGTCAGCACCACCGCCGCGCTATCCGAGGTGCGGCCAGCCGGTCGCAGCCCCATCGTATCGATCTTCAGGTCGAGTGCCACCTTCGACTGCGGCCAACGGGCGCGCTCCTCGGCCAACGCCGCACGCAGGGCGATCTGCAGCTTTGCGTCGATGGCCGCGAGTGCCACGGCCGATTCGCTGCGCAGGTCGATTTCCATCACGCCGCGATCGGGTATGGAGTTCACGGACGTGCCACCGGACACGACGCCGACGTTGAACGTGACCTTGGGATCGGTGGTCACCTGCAACTCGGCGATCTTGGCGATGGCGCGGCCCAATGCGTGAATCGGGTTCGGCATGCCGAAGGCTCCATACGAGTGCCCACCGGGCCCCACGTAACTCACGCGATAGCGATTGCTGCCGACACCGCCATTGGTGATGCCGAATCCCGTGCCATCGACGGACAGGAATACATCAATGGAGTCCTTGAGCGGACCGGCGAAGATGGCACGCACGCCGCGCAGGTTGCCCGGCCCCTCTTCCCCCACCGTGCCCACCACCAGGAGTCGACCCGAAAACGGAATCTTCGACGCAATCACCTGACGGACGGCGGCCAGCGTCACCGCCAGTCCTCGGCAGTCGTCGCCAATCCCCGGGCCGATCAACTTCGTGCCCTCGCGCTTCACCCGCACATCGGTGCCTTCGGGAAAGACCGTATCGAGGTGACCGCCCAGCATCACCGTCGGTCCGGGACGTGCACCGCGAATCTCGCCGATGACGTTGCCCTCGCCATCGATGCGCACGTGTTCCACGCCCAGCGCCACCAGCCGATCGCGAAAGACAGCGGCCCGTGCCGCCTCCTTGAACGGCGGTGCGGGGATCTCGCACAGCGAGACCTGCTGTTCGAGCGTCCAGGCATTCTCCCGTTCCAGTGACGCAAACGCCTGACGCACCGGCGCGAGTTGCGCAATGCGGGCCACGTCGGGGGTGGGCACCGGTCGCGATTGTGCAGAGAGCGTTGGCGCCGTCAGCGGGACGGATAGGCTGCTGGCGCAGAAAACAGCACGGGAGACCAGGCGATCGAAACGCATGACAGGATTCCGGCGGAAGGCCATACGACAACGCGTTGCCGACCGACCGGTCGACAACGCGAGAATAATACTGGACGACGCGACCACGTGCCGCCCATCCGACGGCGCCCGTTACGACGTAATGGTCAGGGTCCCGGCCCCGGTGTCCGCGACCACCGTGAACTCAAACAAGGACGTTGTCCGCTGACCTCCGGTCCAAGCGCCGCTGGCCGCGAACGTGGCGCCATGGTTGGGGCAACGAAAGGCCGAGCCGTTGATACTGATAGTGGTGCCGGCGTGTGGACAGATCAGCGAAAAGGCCCGATACGCCGTGGTCGACGCGCGCACCACGGCGATCGGCGTACTGGTGCCGTTCAGGCGGACGATGCCGCCGATTGCCCCGAGCGCTGCGTAGTCGGAGACACTCACGGTCACCCGCACCGAACCCGGCCCCGTGGGTGACCCTGACAGTCCGTCGCCGCACGCCGAGATCAGCAGTGTTCCCAGTGCAACCATCGAACCCTGCGCCAGAAATTCGCGGCGATCGAGACAGGGCAGGCTGCGCGTCGCCTTCGGCGTCACACCTTGACCAGCGCGTTCGCCCACTTCATGGGCTCCGTATCGCTCTCGTACGCGACGTTGGGATCGACCACCACCTCGTTGCCTTCCTTGGTGATTGGCAGACGATCCATGTTGCGGGTTGCTTTGCCGTTGATGAAGGTGCCGTCGGGCTGGTACCGGGACTTGTGTCGCGGGCACTGGAAACCGTTGGTGCCGGGCAGCGCGCGCAGCGCCGTATTCTGATGCGGGCACGAGAGGGCGAAGGCAAACATATCGCCCTTGAACCGGCAGAGAATGACCTCGTTTGCCGTATCGATGGACACGCCATCAGTGGCGGGAATGGGATAGCGCAGCGCACCGCCGGGACCGATCGCAAGCGCCGACAGCTTCGAGAACGGCGCGAACGCCGACAACCCGGCCAACACCGCCGCCGCGCTCAGCGCGTCACGAAGAAAAGCCCGACGACCGGAACACTCGCCACTGCAGGCAGCGGCGCTGGTGGATTCAGACATGTGGCAGGAAACGGGTGAAGAAAGTTCGTCGGGATTGACGGTGGTCAACCATTCGTGAGGATCACGCCAAGCAGGACTATCGAAATCCACAACATGAGACTGACGGCGGCGGAACTGCGAACGCCATCCCATTCCCGCTTGGGGAACACCACCGGCATCTCCGTGGTGTGAATGGGAATGTTGGCCAATGGGTGCAACACGGCACGCTCGGCACTGCGCATACGCAGACCGTTGGCCAGCAAGGCGACCACCATCCCCATCTTGATCCAGTACACCTTGGACGCGGAGAATGTTGCAACGTCCGAGATGAATAACGCGGCGCCGCTGAGAAACGTTACGGCCAGTGCGGCGATGATCACCGAATGCATCGTGGCGAGATCGGCCACGACGGCGCGCACGGCTTCGGCGGTGCCCGGCGCCGCGCGCAGGATTGCGCGGTCGGCACCAATGGCCATACCGCCGCCGACGAACATGGCGACCATATGCACGGCGATCACGGCCGTCGACAGCGTGGTGTTGTTGGCATACAGGTCGGCCCACGGTTGCACGAGGGTCGCAAGGGACTCGAACATGGCAGCAGGGAAGGAGGTCAATTGCCAACCAGCATGATCAACCAACTGAACGTGGAAACACCCATCGACGCGAGCGCCACATTCTTGTGTTGCGTGCGTTGCGACTGCGACTGTTCGGCATCATCCGCGAGACGCGTTCCGGCGTACACGAATCCGGCGCTGGCGGTGGTGAACAGCACGCTGTGCAGGATGCGACGTGTGCGCCCGCTCGGGTTCTTGCGCCCTTCCCACAGGTTGAGCCCTCCCGTCAGCGTCTGGGCGCTGAACAGAATGGCGCTTCCGGTGGCGGATGGGCCGTGAATTGAACGGGCCCAACCAGGCGCCGCTGATCCTTTCTTGAACAACTGGTCACCGGAGAAATAGGACGCCGCGAACAGCGGCATCATTCCCCAGGACAGTCGCTTATGCCAGGTCAAACGCAAATCGTAACCATCCGAATACACAAAGGCCTTCGTCCGGGGCTTGCGCACCGTATCGGCAACAAAGGTCAGGTGTGGGACCGGTCGTGTAGCGTCCGGATCGATCGACAACGGCGGCGCCTTCTTGGCGCTGTCGGCCGTCAGGGCATTCAAGGACATCAATACGGCACACGCGGCATTGGCCAATGGCATCATGGGACAGCCTCCTACGGGAGCAGATGGTTTCGTGAATTGTGTCCAGACAGCGGCGTTCCATGAGAGGAGCATAGCCCGCGTGCATGAACGCTTCATTAATTCTAGTGCCATGGTGCCTGTGGGCGATCGGCGACGGCGAATGTGATTCGCACACAATGGTCGCGGATACACAGGTGCTACACGCGAATGCACAGCCTCCCCATGCGATGGGCCGAGGCGTCGCGGGCACCGGCCGTTGTCGGCGTTCGGTAACGGTGGTCACGCCCGATGACGGGGCCAATGCACGACGGTTGAGGGGGACACAGGGACGGAGCCTGACCGGTGCGTGGCGACCAACGCGCCGAACCCGGTGACGTCCAGCGCCGGTGAAGGGGTGGCGGGTTGGCAGGGGGGACTGCACCGGGTGAGATTGAAGGAGACATGACTGATCTATTACGCCCCCATGTGACAATGCGCTGGCGAGTACTCTGGATGACCGTGGTCCTGGTCGTCGGGCTTGCACCAATGGTGGTGCAGGCCCAGCCCGCGACGCGATGTGATGACAACCAGCGCGTGCGCGGTCTTCGGTTCGTGGGGAGTCCGCTGTACGATGGCACGACCCTCGCGGCCACAATTGCGACGCCGTCGCCGGGACTGCTGCAGCGACTGCATCTCAGCGCCAGACCCTGCAGTGATTCGCTGACGCTGCAGTTGGACGCCCTGCGCATTGCCGTCTTGCATCGTCAGGCCGGATGGCTGCAGGCGTCGGTCGCGGCCCATCAGACCGTGACGGCCAGCGGCATTCGCATCTCGTTTGATATCGTGCCGGGAGTCGCCGCCATCCTCGATTCGTTGCACATCGAGGGGCTGCCCGACACCGCCGGCGGTCGGCGCGCGTTCATTGCCCCATTGCGTGCGCTGCAGGGGCAGCGGTTCGATCGCATCCGGATCGATACCACCATCACGGCGGTCGTGGCGCGACTGCGCGAGGCAGGGTACCTCCGCGCGGGACGCCCGGAGGTGGTTGTACGTGTCGACAGTGCGACATCGCGCGTGCAACTGTCGCTGACGTTCGCCCCCGGGCGCATGGTCGCAATTCACGAAGTCACCGTCGATGTGCAGGGGATCGGAGACACTCGAGCGACGGTGGACGTCGCTGACGTGCGTCGACTGACGGCGCTGCGCGCCGGCAATCGATACCGCACCTCCGACATCCTGCGTGCGCAGCGCGATCTCTATCGCTCGGACGTCTTTCGACTGGTGCTGATCGACACGGCCACGCCACCGCCCTCGGCGCTGGCCGGGGACTCGCTGATCGATCTTCGCATTCAGGTGGCCGAAGCGCGCACTCGCAACGCGCGCGTCGGCGTGGGGTGGGCGACGCTCGAGTGTCTGCGTACGCAAGCGCGCTTCGTCGATCGACGATTCCTGGGCATTGGCCGTCGACTGGAACTCACGGCTCGCGCGTCGCGCATCGGGGTGGGTGCCCCGGCAGACTTCGCGCCCAACCTCTGTTCGGCCGCGTTGAAGGCGGACACGCAGTTCACGGTGCTCAATCACTATCTGGGGGCAACCGTGTCGAGCACGCGATTGTTCGGATCGCCGCTCTCGCCGGTCACGACGGTCTACACCGAGCGGCGCAGCGAACCGTACGCGTATCTGCGGGAAATCGGCATCGGTGCCCTGAGCGAGGTGTCGCGGCAGTTCTCGCCTCGCACCACGGGCACTGCCGGACTGCAATACGAGAACGGCCGAACCAAGATCGACCCCGCCGAGTCATGCTCCCGCTTCGGGCAGTGCCGCAAGGAGGAGTACGACCAGGCCGTGTTTGGTCGTGGAGTGGCGTTGCTCAATGCCACCGTCACCCATGATCGCAGCAACAACCCCATCGATCCCTCCCGCGGGTTCCGTATGCGGGGTGAGGCGCGGGTTGGACAAACGTTTGCCCGGCTCTCGTCGCTGCGCTTTTACCGGACGTCTGCTGAAGCGGCGAACTATACGCGCGTGTTCGGTGGCATCGTCGCGACGCGGCTGCAGTTGGCAAGAGCGTTTGCACCGGGGGCGCGCCTGGTGGACGGGTCGCCGCTCATTCCGCAGCAGGAACGCCTGTTCGCCGGCGGACAGGGCACCGTGCGCGGCTTTCAACAGAACTTGCTTGGTCCGCTGGTGTACGTGGTATCCGAGGTGATGGATACAGTCAACAATGGTGTGTCGGTGAAGCAAGTGAAAAGTGGGGCGGGTTACGACCGGCCTGTCCCGCGCGGGGGCACGGCACTGCTGGTGGCGAACTTCGAATACCGACATGGATTCCGGTGGCTGGCCGAGCAACTGCAATTCGTCGGATTCGTCGATGTCGGAAACGTCTGGGAAGGTGGATCCGAACCGTTCAAGTCCGCCAATCTGCGGGCGACACCGGGGATTGGCATGCGTTTGCTCACCGCGCTCGGTCCATTTCGTGTCGACATCGGCTACCAGCCGTATGCACCGCGCGCCGGTCGCGCCCTGTTCCTCAACAAGGGGACCAATGGCGTGGGCGGCACGATTCTCTGTGCCAGTCCAGGCAACACCGTTTCCAGTGATCCGCTGAACCCCGGCAGCATCTTCGATTGTCCGGACACGTATCGACCACCGCAAGGGCGCGGTGTGTTGTCGCGGCTGGTCTTTCATTTTGGCCTGGGGCAGGCGTTCTGATGTCCGCGCGTCAGCGCCGGTATTGGTGGGCGGCCGGCATCATCGGTGCCCTGATTGCCGGTGTGTCGATTGCCCTGTTGTGGGTTACCGGCACGCTGAACGGACGTCGATGGGTGCTGGCGCGGCTGGTGACTACCATCGACGGCGCGTTCGGCGGGCGCGGGCACCTGCGGGTGGGTGTGCTGCGCGACATCTCATGGTCAGGTCACGTCCGCGCCGACAGCGTGTCAATCGTCGACTCGGCCGGAGTGCCGGTGATCCACGTCGCCCACGTGGACGGAGTCCTCAGCCTTGGTGCCCTGCTCGACAGGCGCGTGCATCTGCGCGCGCTGCAGCTGGAGGATCTGCGGGTCGATCTGCGACGTGACTTCACGGGCCCGTGGAATTTCGCCTACATCATTTCAGGTCCAAAATCCAACAAGCCTGCAGGACCACCGGGCTTTGGCGATGATATCCGAATCGACACGTTGCGCGTCTCGATCGGCACCATCACGACCATCGGACCCTGGGCGCCGAACGCGATGTTCGCGGGGGCGACGCGCGACAGCGTGATCGCGGTGCGCGACAGCCTGCACGACATCATCCGCACGCCACGTGGATTGCTGGAACGCCGCCGGTTTGCCATTGAGCGGCTGGTAGCGCACAGCGGCATCATCATGCAGCCCAGTCACGCGCCGTCCAGTCTGATGATCGACTCACTGCGTGGCACCGTGTCGGATCCGCCGGTGCGGATCTCGGCGGCGGCCGGTCAGGTGTCGTGGACGCCGGATTCACTCCGTCTCGCGTTGCCGCAACTGTCACTGCCTGCGTCACACGGGAGCGCCGTGGGGCGCGTCTGGTGGCATGAGCCCGGGGCCGTTCGCTATGACGTCAATATCACCGCGCAGGCCGGGTTGTCCGACCTGACGTGGATTTGGGATGTGTTGCCGGCGGTCGGCGGGGGCTCGGCCACGGTGCGTATGCGCACGCTGGAAAGCGCCGATGACGCCGAGTATGCGCTGTCTGATCTCGACGTGGCGTCGATGAACTCGCGCATCAGCGGACGCCTCAATGTGATCGTGCGTCCGGCGGACATCCTGATGCATCACGTGGACCTGACCTTTGCGCCCATTGGCAGCGACCTGCTGCGGCGTCTGAGTTACGACGCGGTTCCCGCTGCCGTAAATGGATCGGTGACCGGCCGGCTGGTGGCGACGACGGGCGGTCCGCTCAGGAACTTCCTCATTGATCGACTGGATGCGCAGTTCACTGACGCGGTGGTCCCGGGTGCCGTGTCGTCACTGCGGGCGTCGGGCGCGGTCACGATGGGCGTGGCACCGGCAGCACGCAATGTGATGGTGCAGGCGTTTCGCGCGGACGTGCGCAGTGCGCGCGCGCTGGCGCCCACCTTGCCCAACATAGATGGAATCGTCGAGGGCCGTGGTCGCATTGTCGCCGCTGATCTGCGCGCCGCCGATGTCAAGTCACTCGACATGACGTGGACCGATGGGGCCGGCAACGTGTCGCGTGTCACCGGGGATGCGCGCGTTGGCTACGGACTCCGCGTGCCCACCATCGAGTTGGCGCTGATCCTGGATCCGCTGTCCATGCGCGCGCTGGCACGGGTGGACACCACCCTTGGCGTCCAGAGTACGCTGGCCGGGAAGGTGTTCGCGTCTGGTACGCTTGATTCGCTGGCGTGGCGGGCAACATTGTCGGCGGACAGCACCAGTCGCGTGGCGCTCATCGGCACGGCGTCCATCCAACCGGCGACGTGGCGCGTGTCCGCGACGGGTGACGTGCTGGCGTTCGACACGCACGCGTGGACCGCGCGCGCGGATATGCCCCAAACGGCGTTGACCGGCGCCGTTCGCGTGAGTGCGGCTGGTCGGCGCGATTCGGCGGCACTGCAGGTGGACGAGGCGCACAGCGACGTCTCCCTGCGGCAGCTCGAAGCCGTCAACCGTCCGGCCTTCGACGTGCTCACCAGCATGACGCTCGATCGCCAACGGCTGCGTGTCGACTCGCTGACGGTGCATGTGGGTGGTGTCACGCTGGAGGCGCACGGCGCGCTGGCGCGCATGACGTCGGAACCCATCAACGCCGCGAGCGCCACCGCGTCGTTGGCTCCATCGGCACCGGACACCCTTGAGGTGTCGGCACGCGCCGACACGCTCGAGTCGGTGCGCCGACAACTTACGCGTCTGGCGGCAACACTGGCGCCCCTCGACAGTGTCACGGCTGCGTCGCTGCGTGCGTTCGCGGCGGATACGCTCCAGGGCGACGCCTCGGTGTCCGGTTATCTGTTCGGTTCACTCCACGATCTCGATGCGACGCTGGCGCTTGGTGCTCGTGACGTGCAGATCGGCGCGATACGAGTGGGGCGCATCTTCGGCTCGCTCCATGCAGAGCACGTGCTGACGCGTCCCACGTTTGAAGGGGTGGCCACGGCTGATGCCATGGATGGCGTTGGCGCCATCCGCATTGCCTCGACAGAGTTCCGCGTCCAGCGCGCGAATCCGGACAGCGGGCGGTTGGTGCTCGATGCCAGTTCCGCCAACGACGCGCATTTCGTAGTGCGTGGTGGCTATCTTCGGCGCGACGGGGCCCTGACCATCGTGGCGGACTCGCTGCTGTTTGCGTACGACAGCGTCACCTGGCGCAGCGCGGCGCCCATTCGCATCGTGAGCGATGACGCGGGGCTGCGCATCGATTCGCTGGAAGTGCGTTCTTCGGCCAGGGGATTGCTGGCACTGCGCGCCGATGTGCCCATGCAAGGTGCGGTGCAGGGGACGATGCACCTGGAGCGGTTTCCGGTGGGCGAGGCGGCGGCCTTCGCTCTGGGGACGCGAACATTCTCCGGGTTGCTGACCGGGGACGCGCATTTGCGAGGCTCACGCGCCTTGCCGCTGTACGATTGGCGCATTGATGCCGACTCGTTGGGCGTTGACGGCTCGTACTTGCCACGCGTGGTGAGTGAAGGCCTCTATACCGGCCGTCGGGTGGTGGCCCAGGCCACCATCACTGACAGTGCCGGCGGTCGGATCAATGCGGAAGCGCGCGTCCCGATGGATCTCTCCATTGCGACGGTCGAGAAGCGATTGCTCAGTGATGCGGTCGATGCGGATATCCAGGCCGATTCCCTGCGCCTTGACGCCTTGAAGATCTCCGTGGCCGGTGTCAGTCGCGTGCGTGGCGTGTTGGACGGCCACGTGGCGCTGACCGGCACCATGGATCGGCCGATTGGAACGGGGACGATGATCCTGTCGGATTTTTCGGCGCGGGTGGACGAGTTGGGGATAGAACCCAACGAAGGGCGCGCGGTGGTGCGCGCGGCGCAGGACTCGCTCATCCTCGAATCCTTCCGCATGGTCAGCGGTCGCACGTCGGATACCGTGGGCGTGCGCGGCGCCATGCGCTATGCGCTCAACGAACCGGTGACGATCAGCGCCCAGATCGCCGCCAGTAACCTGGTCCTCGCGCGTCGCCGCGACGGTACCGAGATGGTGGTGAGTGGAGCACTCGACGCGCGTGGTCCGCTGTCGCGCCCGTCGGTAGGCGGCACGGTGTTCGTGCCGCGGGCCACTTTGATGATTGATCCGCTGAGCGCCAGTACGGCGCTCGACCTCACCTCCGTGACGGCCCGCCAGTACCTCGCGCCAAGCGAAGTGCCGGTGGTCGATTTCGCCGGTCGCTCGTTGACGCGATTGGGCCGTTTCGCGTCGGTCGATCACGTGCGCGTGGATCTCGGCAATGAAGTGTGGGTGCGGACGCCCGAAGCGACGGTCAAACTGTCGGGGGGCGTGAATCTCTCCACGAAAGGCGACGCGTTGGTGCCCGAGGGCGAAATCACTGCCAACCGCGGGCAGTACCAATTGGCGCTCGGGGTGGTGAATCGCAGCTTCAGCATCGATTCCGGACGGGTGCGCTTCTTTGGCGACACCGCCATTGCGCCGTCGTTGGACATCAGCGCCACCAACGTCGTCCGATTGGCTACCGGCGATGAAATTCCGGTTGGGGTCCACATCGGCGGCACCATTGTGACGCCGTTGTTGACGCTCTCGAGCTCAGATCCGCTGTACGCCAGCGCGCCGGAATCGGAAATCATCTCGCTGCTCATCTTCGGGGCGCCGACCTTCGCGCTCGACGGTCAAAGTCAGAGCACCGTGCGCGCCGTCACCGGTGTGCTGCTCCCGTCGTTTGGCGGGGCAGTGGTGGAAGGCGCGCTGCACAAGCTCTTTCCGGTGTTCAATACCCTGCAGGTGACCACGGCGGGCGGCCAGTCGAGCGATGTGAATGCCTACTCCCTGCTGGACAACCTCAGCATCACGGCCGGCAAACAGCTGGGCGAACGGACGTTTCTGCGGCTGAACACCGGGGTCTGTCGGGGGACGGGGCAGACCTCGGTGCGCGGCGCGTCGCTGTGGTATGGGATCGGGGTGGAGTACCGGCTGTCTCGGGGCTTCATGGCCCAAATGGGTGTCGATCCTGGTTCGGCGCCCTGCTCCAGACTGGGGAATGACCTCTTCCCGCGAATGCAATTTGGATTTGATCTCTTCCGCGAGTGGATCTTCTAGGTTGGCCGAGGCATCTGGCAAGCTCTGCTGTAGCGTTTAAGTGTTGCAGGAAAGCGACAGTTGTGCTGGTGCAACGGCGAGCTCTGCCGGACGGAATTTATAAATGTATGTAGCGTAATAGGTTATGTATCATCTTCTGAATAACTGTGTCGCAAATAGTGGTCGAATTGCTGGCATTTCAATTGCACTTCATACCAATGAATCCGAAATCGAGCCCGTATCCGGGCCCACACTTTTGCTCCGAGACCTTCCATGCGCCGCTTCGCCCAGCTTGCCCTTGCCATCACCTTGGCGGTCCCCGGTACCTCGTCTGCGCAGTCAGCTCCCGAGCTCGGAAACATCAAGTTCGGCGGAGATGCAGGCTCCAATGGGACCGTGGGTGGCTATCAGGTTGGACCGTACAAGGCCCAGCTCAAGGACTTCTCGCCCATGCTCGATGACGTCCTGTCGCCGAACTTCTCATCCATCTGGTGTGTCGACTTCTCGCACGGCGCACCGTCCTCAAGCAGTTGGGACAGCTACTACGCCACGGCGTTTTCGATGAACTCCATCGGCCGTCAGGGTGACGGCGACTTCAGCCGGGCTCGCGACGTACAGGCGAAGTACCGTCAGGCTGCATGGCTGATCGAGCAGTACTACGATGTTGGCGGCTCCACCTATTCGTCGACGAACGTCCAGGGCACTATCTGGAAACTGTTCGGCGCCAATGTCAGCGGCTTCACGGATCTGGCAGTCGCGCAGAATGTCACGCTGACCAGGGACTGGTTCGTGCTCAGCGATGACGTCAAGACCAGCACGTGGTCCGAGACCAGCAATCAGGAGTTCCTCACCTGGCGCGATCGCCCTGCGCAGACCACGGTCACGCCGGAGCCGTCAACGTACATGTTGATGGCGGCCGGACTGCTGGCGATGGGCACGGTGTCTCGTCGCCGCCGCGCGACCGCGAAGCCCTGAGACGGTCTCAGCTTCGCCCCTCGGTGATCTCTGGTCGCCGAGGGGCGTTTTGCGTGGGGGCCGCCAACGCCTCCCGCCATTTCGTCCATGTTTGGGTGGCTTCACTGGCCCACCGTTCGCGGGCCGTTCCCAACAGGGCCACGGCGCCACCTGCCACCGCGCCCAATGTCGCGGCCCAACGGACAATCGGATCTGACGCATCGGCATCACCAATGAGCGCGACCAATAGTTCACGTCGCAATCGCAGCACGACCGGCGAGGCCACCCGGATGCTGTTGAAGCTGGCATCGTAGCGGGCGCCAACTGCCTCGATCAGCACGGCGGTTCGTGCGAAGTACACCAGTTCGCCCGGCAGCACCACCGGCCACGAGAACAGCTCCCGCATGACCCGCTCGGCGAGCATGCGCGTGCGCTCGGCGATATCCGACTCGCTGAACGCGATGTCGAGCAGCACCGCCACCAACGCCTGCATGGTCTCGGGCGAGGTGCCCGGCGCGACCATGCCCAGTGCAAAGAAGCCGTTCGACGTCGCCACCGCATCGCGCCGCACGGCCGCGATGATGGTGTCGAACAGCGCCTTGCGCGTGGTGACGTCCACATCAATCACCATGCCGAAGTCGAGCAGGATGATACGTCCGTTGGCGTCAACCAGCAGGTTGCCCGGGTGCGGGTCGGCGTGAAACACTCCGTCGCGGAGCATCATGCGGGCGTAGCATTCGATGAGCGTCTCCACGAGCGTCAGCGCGGACACCGACCCATCGGCGATGCGCGCTTCCAGCGCGTCGATTCGGGTTCCCGGGAGATATTCGAGGACCAGCACCTCGTGGCGGGTGAGTTCCGTGATGACCTCCGGGATTCGCAACCGGGGTTCGTCGGCAAAGCGCGCGCGCATGCGCGTGCATTGGGCACCTTCCCGCACGAAATCCATCTCTTCGCGCACGTGCACGGCAAACTCGTTCAACACCACGCGAAAACCGAGGACGTGGTGATGCGGGAAGCGCGCATACATCCAGTCCACGAGGCGTCGCGCCAGCCGTACGTCGCGCGCCACGATGGCTTCCACGCCGGGTCGCAGGATCTTCACCACCACCTCTCGACCGAGATGGCGGGCCCGATGCACCTGGCCCAGCGAACCGGCGGCGAGCGGCACGGGATCGAGGGCGTCGAGCACCGTGTCCGGATCAACACCCCAAGCCCGCTCGAGCGTCGCACGCAGCGCCGGCCAGGCCACCGGCGGCACTTGATCGGTCAACGTGCTGAGCGCGCCAAGGTACGGTTCGGCGACCAGATCGGCGCGGGTCGAGAAAATCTGTGCCAGCTTCACGAAGGTTGGTCCGAGCTCCGCCAATCCACGCACGACCGCGCGTGCTCGCGCCGCATGGAATTCCGCCGAGCGGGGAACCGGCCCGCCCCATCGAATCCACCGTCGATAGTCCCGGCGAAACGAGACTGCCAGTGGCACGACGCGCGCGAGAATCACGCCAAGGCGAAGCCAGTCGCGCATCACGTCATGTCACTTCGCGCGCGCAGCGCCCGACGCGGCAATCAGCGCGTCGGGATCGAGATGCGACAGGGCGGCGCTGTGCACCCAGAGCGATTGACCGAGTGTGTCATCGAGCGCCGCCTCAGAGGGATCAATGCGAGCGCGTTTTACCCAGTAGTCGCCGCTGGAGTGGCCGGGCGCGTCGGCGGTGGACAGCCAGACGAGCGTGTCGGCGCCGGCGTCCGGTCCGATGGATACGACATCCATGATGCGCCGCATCAATCGCCCGCGCCGGCCGTTGTTCACGCCGAAACGGGTTGACACCACGCCGGGATGCATGGCATGCACGACGATCCGGGCCGGATCGAGACGCGTGGCGAGCGCGCGCGCGAACAGCACGTTGGCCAGCTTGGAGTTCGCATACGCGCGCCACCCGGCATACCCGCGTTCGCTCTGCAGGTCATCGACTCGCAAGTGCGCGTCCCGATGCGCCCGACTGGCCACGCACACCACCCGTGACGGGTGTCCGGGCGACGCGGCGGATGACAGGGATTCGAGGAGCAGGAGCGTGAGCGAGAAATAGGCGAGGTGATTGAGCGCAAACGTTCGCTCGAATCCCTCTGCGGTGAGTTCCCGCTCGAGAAACACGGCCCCGGCGTTGTTGACCAGCACGTCGATGCGCGGTGCGCGTTGACGCAGTCGCAGGGCCAGATCACGAACAGCTTCCTGGCGGGACAGGTCGGCAATCTCCCAATCGACGCGGCGGCTGCCGGTTTCACCCATGATGGCGCGCGCGGCGGCGACGGTCTTGGCCTCGTTACGCCCGACCATGATGACCCGAGCGCCAGCCGCGGCGAACGCGTGCACGGCCGCACGGCCGATACCATCGCTGGCACCGGTGATCACGACACACTGCCCAGCGAGAGTTGCCGACAACGGAAGCGGGTTTTTGGGACGGTCTGAACGAGAAAAGCGCGACCCGACCGGATCGCGCCTGTCTACGTCTACCCGCTAAACGAAATCAGTTCGCGTTTAGTTCGCGACTGCTGAAATCGGGATCGGACCCAGCGAGCCGGCGGTTACCGTGGCTGACTGGAGACCGGTGGACGGCCCGAGCGTCCAACGCACGGTGACTTCACCCAGCGCATTGGTGACCACCGACTGGGGCGAAATGCTGCCCCCGCCTGCGGTGACAGCCAGCGCGACGGTCTGATTCGGGATCGGCACATTCGAGCCGCCGGTGACGCGAATGACGATCTGGACGGGGAGGGCAGCACTGGCCTTGCCCACCTGATTGTTGCCTTGCGCCACCACCAAATCGCTGGGCAGGATGCCGAACGCCTGCAGGGTGACCGGGTCCACACCGGGGGCGTTGCCACTCACCGATTGTGCCTGGAAGCCCGGTCCCAGAGTCCATTTGGCCTTGACCTCACCGTTGGCGTCACTCACCACCGACGGCGGATCCACGATTCCACCGCCCTGAACCACGTTGAAGCTGACGGGCACCTTCGCCACCGGGGTGCCGTCGGTCGCGTAGACGCGGAGTACAACCGATGTCGGCAGCTGGGTGCCTGCCGCCGCCTGCTGCAAGTTGCCCTGCACGATCGACAGACGCGAAGCGGCAGGCGCCTCCACGGTTTTGGTGCAGCCGGGGAAGGCCAACAGCGTCGGGACAGCCGTCAGCAGGGCGGCCAGGAGGTACCGATTTTGGGTCGTGCGCATGGTCAACGTGGGTCGGGGTCTCTCTCTCCACGTGGGAGTGTCGGCCGGTCCACAGCCGGAGTTGAGCGCCGGTTTTCGGTCGACGTTTTGGGGGAGCGCTGGACTGGCGTGCGTCGTAGATTGGACCAGCTATGACAGTCACTCCCTTGCACGGTGCTCGACCCGCCAGACGGGCCGATTCAACGGGTCACGGTCCCACCGCCGCCGGGGGGTCGAACCCTCGTTCGGTTGACGACGCGCCCGCTCGTAACCCGGGCTCGGCGCTCGATCTCGCTTTCGTGCGCTCTATCCGCATCAACCGAAGTGCCGTGGAACGACGCGTGGCAACCCTGTCTGGGCGCCGCACGGTGAAAAAGGACTGGCAAGCCGCTTGGTTGCTGCGGGCCATCAGTTGCATGGACCTCACCACCCTCTCGGGAGACGATACTGCGGGCAATGTCCGGCGGCTGTGCGCCAAGGCTCGCCATCCACTTCGAGAAGATCTGGTCAGCGCGCTGGGCGTTGCCGACCTCAATCTGACGGTGGGGGCCGTGTGCGTGTATCACGCGTATGTCGCAACCGCCGTCGACGCGCTGCGCGGGTCCGGCGTGCCGGTCGCGGCGGTGTCCACCGGATTCCCGGCCGGGCTATCGCCGATGGAAACCCGTTTGGCGGAAATTCACGCGTCGGTGGCCGCCGGTGCTGCGGAAATCGACGTGGTGATCACGCGCGCGCATGTGCTCACGGGGAATTGGCAGGCATTGTACGATGAAGTTCGGGCGTTCCGCGACGCCTGCAGCGACGCGCACCTCAAGACGATTCTTGGCGTGGGTGAACTGGCGACACTCACCAACGTGGCCCGAGCGAGTCTGGTGGCCATGATGGCCGGTTCCGATTTCATCAAGACCAGCACGGGCAAGGAGCCGACCAACGCGACGCTTCCCGTGGGCCTGGTGATGACGCGCATGATTCGCGAATACGGCGCGCGAGAAGGCCATGAAGTGGGATTCAAGCCGGCCGGTGGTATTCGCTCGGCCAAGCAGGCGCTTGACTGGCTGATTCTCATGAAGGAAGAACTGGGCGATCGGTGGTTGCGTCCGCACCTGTTTCGCTTCGGCGCGAGTGGACTGCTCACCGATATCGAGCGTCAGCTGGAACACTTCGTGACCGGCCGCTATGCGGCGTCACATCGCATGCCCATGGTGTGAACCGATGACCGTCTCCAGAACACCAGGCAGCACACGCACCAATGTGCGCGAGATCTTCGACACGATGAGCTACGGGCCGGCGCCAGAAGGCGATAGTCCCGTGCGTCAATGGCTTGCCGCGCATGATCATCGGTTTGGCCACTACATCGGTGGTCGCATGGTGGCCCCATCCGCGGGCGAGTGCTTCGCCGTGCACGACCCGTCCACCGGTGCGGAGATCGCACAGGTAGCGCACGGGTCAAACGCGGATGTTGACGCGGCCGTGGCGGCGGCGCGGGCGGCACTTCCGGCGTGGCAGGCGTTGGACGGCCACGCGCGAGCCCGATGGCTGTATGCGATTGCGCGAGGCATCCAGAAACACGCGCGGCACTTTGCGGTGATTGAATCGATGGACAACGGGAAGCCGATCCGCGAAACGCGCGATATCGACATCCCGCTGGTGGCCCGCCATTTCTATCATCACGCCGGTTGGGCGCAGCTGCTCGACACCGAGTTCGCGGGCTATCACGGATACGGAGTGGTCGGGCAGGTGATCCCGTGGAACTTTCCGTTGTTGATGTTGGCCTGGAAGGTGGCGCCGGCGCTCGCGGCGGGAAATACGGTGGTGATGAAGCCCGCCGAGTACACACCGCTCAGCGCACTGCGCTTCGCGGAACTGATCGACGAAATCGGTTTGCCGGCGGGCGTGTTCAATCTCGTCACGGGAGACGGACGGACGGGTGCCGCGCTTGTCGACCATGCCGACGTGGACAAGATCGCGTTCACGGGCAGCACCGATGTGGGTCGGGCCATACGCGTCGCCACGGCGGGCACAGGCAAGGGTCTCTCGCTTGAGCTGGGTGGGAAGAGTCCGTTTGTCGTGTTCGAGGACGCCGATCTGGACAGCGTGGTCGAGGGCGTGGTGGATGCGATCTGGTTCAACCAGGGGCAGGTGTGTTGCGCCGGGTCGCGTTTGTTGATGCAAGAGGGAATTGCTGATCGCTTGCTGGAGAAGTTGCGCGCGCGCATGGAGCGCTTGCGGGTGGGTGCGCCGTTGGACAAGTCGATCGACATGGGGGCCATCGTGGCGCCCGTCCAGCTTGAACGGATCAAGACGCTGGTCGCACAAGGCGTGAGCGAGGGCGCTACCTGCTGGCAGCCGTCGTGGGCGTCACCGGCCGAGGGGTGGTTCCATCCACCAACGCTGTTCACCGATGTCGCACCATCGTCCACCATTGCCCAGGTGGAAATTTTCGGGCCGGTGCTGGTCTCGATGACATTCCGCACACCGGATGAAGCGGTCGCCTTGGCCAACAATACGCCGTTTGGTCTGGCGGCGAGCATTTGGAGTGAGAACATCAATCTTGCGCTCGATGTGGCGCCGAAAATCAAGGCTGGCGTGGTGTGGATCAACAGCACCAACCTGTTTGACGCGTCGGCCGGATTCGGCGGGTATCGCGAGTCGGGGTTTGGGCGCGAAGGCGGGCGCGAAGGCATGTGGGAGTATCTCAAGCCATCACTGCCACGGGTGCCGGCGCCGTCGCCGGTGATGTCCACCGCTATTGCCGAGGATGGGCCGGAGCCGCACGACGCGCGCTTCGCCGCGCTCCCGGTTATCGATCGGACACCCAAACTCTTCATCGGCGGCAAGCAGGCGCGTCCCGATTCCGGGTACTCGCTATCCGTGCGTGATGTGTCCGGTCGCACCGTCGGGGAGGTCGGCGACGGCAATCGGAAAGATATTCGGAACGCGGTGGAAGCGGCGCATGCGGGTGCGGGCTGGTCCAAGCTCACCGGACATCAACGCGCCCAGATTCTGTACTACGTCGCGGAGAATCTCTCCGCGCGCCACGCCGAGTTTGCGCACCGTATTGTTTCGATGACCGGCGAGGCCGTAGACGACGCGGCGCGTGAAGTGGACGCCAGTATATCGCGACTGTTCACCTACGCCGCGTGGGCGGACAAGCATGATGGCGCAGTCCATGATGTGCCGCTGCGCGGCGTGGCCCTGGCCATGCACGAACCGATTGGTGTGGTGGGCGTCGCATGTCCGGATCCCTATCCGTTGCTGGGTCTGAGCTCTCTCGTCGCGCCGTTGTTGGCCACCGGTAATCGGGTGGTCGCCGTGCCGTCCGAGCGGTTCCCGCTGGCGGCCACGGACTTCTACAGCGTGTTGGAAACCTCGGACCTGCCGGGCGGGGCCGTGAATCTGGTGACGGGAAGTCGTGACGCGTTGGCGAAGGTGCTGGCCGATCACGACGATGTGGACGCCGTCTGGTACGTTGGATCGCACGCGGGCGCGACGGCGCTGGAAAAGGCGTCGGCGGCCAATCTCAAGCGCACATGGACCGAATGGACAGGACGCGAGTGGCTGGATCCCCGGGTTGGGGAAGGGCGCGAGTTCCTTCGTCGCGCCGTGCAGGTCAAGAACATCTGGATTCCGTACGGCGAGTAGTCGCCGGTCCGTCGTCAATAATTTTTCCACTGCCACATGATCGACCTCCCCGCCTCTCCGGAGGCGTTTCGCGACGCTGCGTGGGATGATGTCCTCCCGTACTACAATCAACTCGCCGATGCGCCGCTGACGTCCGACGACTTCGTGGTGGAAGCGTGGCTCGCGGCGTGGTCGCGACTCGATGCGCTGGTCAGTGAAGCCGGCACGCTGGCGATGATTGCTTATACCGGCAATACGGCCGACTCGGCGGCGGAGAAAGCGTATCTGCGTTTCTCGATGGAGATCTTCCCGCAGATCGACGAACAGCAAGTGCGACTGGCGCGTCGCCTGCTGGCCTTGAATTGGTCTCGTCCGGACTTGGAGACGACCATTCGTCGCTTCCGCACCGACATCGAGATCTTTCGCGAACCCAACGTCGAGCGCTTTTCACAGATCGAAGAGTTGTCGGCGGCGTATCAGAAGATCACGGGCGGGCTCAGTGTCGAGTGGGATGGTGTGTCCAAGACCATTCCGCAGCTGCAGCCGTATCTCAAGTCGGCCAATCGCGACGATCGCGAACGCGCATTTCGCCTGGGGGCGAACGCGTATCTGGAGCGCCGGGATGCGCTGGCTGAGCAGTTTGACAGGATGTATGCGCTGCGAGTCGCCGTGGCGCACGAGGCGGGCTTTGCCGACTATCAGCAGTATTGCTTTGCGTCCAAGCACCGTTTCGACTACACGCCGGACGATTGCGCACGGTTTCACGAGGCGGTGATCGACACGGTCACGCCAGCCGTCGAGCGGCTGATGGTGCATCGCCAACAGTCACTCGGCGTGTCGACGCTGCGGCCATGGGACGTCACCGTCGATCTCAACATCACCGAGCCGTTGCATCCGTTCGCCAACGTTGAATCGTTTGTGACCGGCGCACAGCGCATCTTCAATCGGGTCGATGCGGAGTTGGGCGGGCGCTTCAAGATCATGGCCGATGAGAAGCTGCTGGATCTCGAGAGCCGACCTGGCAAGGCGCCGGGCGGCTATTGCACCGATCTCGCCTTCCGCGGCCGACCGTTCATTTTCATGAACGCGGTGGGCGTGCCGGACGATGTGAACACGCTGGTGCATGAGGCGGGTCACTGTTTTCACGACTTCGCCACGCACGCGCTGCCGTTCACGTGGCAGCGGCGCAGTGGTCACGAAGCGGCCGAGCTGGCGTCGATGGGGATGGAATTGCTGGCCATGCCGTACCTCGTGGTGCCCGACGGGTACTACTCACCCGAACAGGCGCGCGTGGCGTGGCTTGAGCATCTTGAAGATGTGCTGGCGAGCGTGGTGCATATCGCCAGCGTTGATGCGTTCCAGGCGTAGATTTACACCAATCCGGCCAGCGCCGATCGTGACGCACGCGACGCCCAGTGGCTGGCGATGCGGGCGCGATTCGAGACCGGGGTTGATTGGTCGGGACTCGACCCTGAGCGTGTGTCACGCTGGTATCGGCAACTGCATATTTTCGAACTGCCGTTCTACTACATCGAATACGGCATTGCCCAGATGGGGGCGTTGCAGGTGTTCCGCAACGCGGTGCGCGATGCCGGTAGTGCGGTGGCGGCGTACAAACGGTTTCTGGCGTTGGGTGGAACGCGCTCGCTCCCCGAACTGTACAAGGCGGCGGGCGTGCAGTTGGTGTTCGATGCGAAGACGATGGGCGAGCTGGTGGAGTTCGTCGAGGAACGCATTGAGGCGCTGCGTGCCGGCGCCGAGTCCCCGTTTCTCGGCGTTGTGCCCGCGTAAGCACTGGTCGTTGCACGTGTAGCCGAAACCGCTCGCGGGACGGACACGTACGTCCTCCCGCTTACCTTACCAGGAGTTCCGATGCAGGGAGTTCGTCGCGCAGCAATGGTGGCGGTGATGGTGGTCGCCGCAAGCGTCCGCGCCGAGGCACAGTTGCCGTCGGTGCAGCAGGTGTACGACAAGTATGCCACGGCCGTGGGCGGGCGGGCGGCGTGGGAGAAGGTGACGCACCGCGCGGAGAAGGGGTCCGCCGATATCACCTTTGCCAATTTGTCGGGCACGTACGAGCGCTACAATTCGATCCCCAACAAGATGCGCATGATCATCGACTTGGGTGTCGGCAAAGTCGAACAGGGCAGCGACGGGGACGTGGTGTGGAATGCGCAGCCGGATGGCTCGGTCGCCAAGATGTCGCCGTCCGACGCGGCCTATGCCAATGAGGCCAATGTCGTGGGCGCGGCATTCCTCGATCCGTCACGCTTTGCCAAGGCCAGCGTGGTTGGACAGGAAGACTTTGACGGTGTGCCGTGCTACAAGGTGGCGATCACCACCAAGGCGGGCCGCGAACGCGTGGACTTCTTTGAAGTCGCCACCGGACTGCGACGCGGTCAGGTTGTACCCGCCCCGGGCGGTGAACAGAAATCGGTGTTCAAGGATTACAAGGCGTTCGAGGGCAAGATGGTGGTGACCAAGCAAGTGCTCACCAACGCGCAAGGCGACATCGTGATCAACGTGGCGTCGGTCACCTTCACGCCCAATGATCCCAAACTGTTCGAACTGCCGGCGGGCATCGCGAAGTAACCGCGATCGTCACCACGGAATAACAAACCGCCCGGCCATTGCGCACTGCGATGGCCGGGCGGTTCCCATATCATCGCTCAGCGACCCCCGAACTCCTTGGGCGCCACGGTGCGCAGGAACTTGATCACCGCTGACATCTCGATCGGGGTCATCAGGGTGGTGGACGCCACTGGCATTGGCTCCTTGAGCTTCGAACCATCGGGGCGAACGCCCGCGCGCAAGGCGTGCTCCAGCTGTGCGTCGGTGTAGTGACTGATGCCGGTGGGCGTGAGATTGGCGGCCGGCGGCGTCTCCGGCGGGAGTCCGGGGATGGGTCCGCCGCTGAGTCCCGGACCGTGGCACCCCGTGCAGCCGCCAATGTCTGCCAGATACCGGCCATAACCGACTGTGGAGTCGGGGACCATTGATGCCACGGGCTTGATGGTATGATCGATGATATCGGCCGTATACAGCGGCAATTTGCCGGTTGCGAACAACACCTTCCCCATTGGACGCAGCATCACGTTCACGGTGGGTCGGTCAACCGGAGGGACGGAGCGCAAGTAGGCGATGATGGCTGACAGGTCGTCGTCGGCCATTGATATCCAATCCTCGGACGGCATGATCGCTGCCGCATGCCCATCGCGCTTGACGCCATGCCGGATGAGACGCGCCAGTTCGGCGTCGCTGTAGGTGCCGATCACACCGCCGGCGCTGGTGATGTTCTTGCCAGCGAGTATTCCCAGCGCCGGATCGTCGACCAGCGTGGCCCCGCCAAGATCGGGCCCGTGACACACCACGCATTTCGTGATGGACTCGACCAGGTGCTTCCCTCGGGCAATCGACAGGGAATCGGAGACGGCCGTAAATGGGGTGAGCGCGACGTCATAGACCTTGGCCGCCTTCTGGCTGCTGGCGTAGTAGGCCCAGCCCACAAATACCGCCACCACACCGATCAGGCTCCCAAGAACAACACCGATTCGACGCAACCAGCGAGACATGGCAGGATCCTCAGAAAATTCAGGCTTCGCAGTCGGGAAAGTCACCCGTCGATAGCGAATAACATTTCGGACACATTCCTGCAATATGTGACGGAAAGCAAGCGGGGCAGACCTCATGCAAGGTCTGCCCCGCTGCCTCAGTACTCAGTACTTGGTACTTAGTACTCAGTACTCAGTACTTGGTACTTGGTACTTGGTACTTGGTACTTACTTCTTCTTCGCATGCGGCGGCTCGGGTGGATCCAGCGGCCCGATTCCATCCGGATCATGATGCTTCTTCTCGGTCAACAGGAGGTAAAAGCACCAGAAGGTCAGTCCAAGGACAAACGTCCAACTCACGGCCATAAAGGCAATAGCGCCACCGGACATCAGGCCTCCGCTCGGTTGGTGGGGATCTCGACGAAGCCCTTGTAGTCGTCGTACTTGTTCCGCTTCCACGCGGTGCGGATGATGAACAGGAATACAATGATGAACAGCACCAGAATGCCGCGCGAGAGCATGATGAACGGCATGTCGACGTCCGTGACCGGATTGGCACTGCCTGCCGACCGCTGATTCAGCAGAATCGGCAGCGCTTCATCCTTGCCCCACCAGGTGAGAATGATGAGCAGGTAGAGCGGCGTGACATATGTCATGATGAACTTGAAGATCTGCGGGATGCGGATGTCCGCGCCCATGTGAATGGACTTCCACGCGTTGTCGGGCTTGAAGATCCAGACGAACACGATGGTTTCCAGCACGGCTACCAATACCAGGCCGAACGTGCCGACCCAATAATCCCACTCGTCGAGGAATCCGTGGCCAAGCCAATGTACATGCATCATGCCGATCGAAAAACACAATACCCCGAGTGCCGTGGCGACTTTTTCGCGCTTGAAGCCAAACTCCTCGCGGAAGAAAGCCGTAACAGGCGTGAGCATCGCCACCGATGAGGTGATTCCGGCAAAGAACAACAGGCCAAACCACATCACGCCAAGCAGGTTGCCGATGGGCAAGGTCTTGTCAATCTGTTGGAACACCACGGGCATCGTGGCAAAACCCAGATCGAACGAACCCCCCTGGGCAATTTGCATGGCACCGGCGACACCGAAGAACACCACGGTGGCAGGAATGGCGATGGAACCACCCAACACCACTTCGGCCGTTTCGTTGGTCGCAGCCGTGGCCAAACCATTGAGCGTGATATCGTCCTTCGTGGACAGATACGAGGCGTAGGCCTGCAGCGAGCCCATGCCGACGGACAGCGTGAAGAAGATCTGACCGGCCGCCGCCAACCAGATGCCGGGCTGGTTCAGCCGAGACAAATCGGGCTTGTAGATGAACTCAAGACCCTGCGCCGGTGTCGCTCCGATCCCGGCCTGCGCCGGCAACGTGAGCACGACACCGGCCAGAATCATCGCGAAGATGAACAGGATCGGCATGCCGATCTTGGCCAGCTTCTCAATGCCCCCGGAGATGCCGCGCGACAACACCCAGATGTTGATGAACAGCGTCACCGAGAAGAACAGGTACGGTGTATATGACGCATGCTGGGCGGCCGTGCCTTCTGGCGTCAGTCCCTGGAAGGAGCGCAGGTACGCAAGCATCGTCTCCTGCGTGGTGTTGCCCCAGTAGTCCTTGGTGGCCGAAAAAATCGCAAAAGCCAGCGTCCAGCTTTCGATATACGTGTAGTAGATCATCACGCCGAGCGGGATCACCATGCCCACAACACCGAAGTACTTGGCGGCCGGGTGCTTCCAGATGGCCGCGAACATGCCGGGTAGATGTCCTTTGCGGTATCGTCCACCATTGCGACCGATGCCCCACTCGATCCACATGAGCGGAATACCCAGCAGCAGCAGCGCGATGAAGTACGCAATCATGTACGAGCCGCCACCATTGGCGGCCGCCTGGCGCGGGAAGCGCAGGAAGTTGCCGAGGCCGACTGCATTGCCCGCCATGGCGAGAATGAGGCCGATTCGACTTCCCCAGGCTTCGTTGGAGCCAGCGTGGGCGTCGGAGTTCGATGAGGACAAACGTGCTCCAGAGGCGGAGTGAAGGGTACGCGCGGTTCGGGCCGCTTGGTCAGTCGCTAAAATTCGGTTAAGAGCAGCCGTTGTCCAGAGGCCAGGGTGTATTTGACCCCATCTATTGTCGGCGTACGACCTGCCCACCCTTCATCACAAAGCTGACCTTTCGCAACTGGGCAATGTCTTTGGTGGGGTCACCGGACACTGCCATGAGGTCCGCCAGCAACCCGGGCGCGACGCGACCGAAGTCATTCTCGCGGTGCAGCAGTCGCGCATTGACACTGCTGGCCGCCTTGAGCGCAGCGACAGGTGTCATCCCGTATTCCACCATCAATTCCAGTTCGAGCGCGTTGGTGCCGTGCGTGAACACGCCCACATCGCTGCCGTTGCAGATCGTCACCCCCGACGCCAGTGCGAGCTTGAACATCGCCTTTTTCTGGGTGATCCCGGCCGGCTCGGGATCCACGCCCTTCTTCCAGCCGCGATAGCGAGTCGTTGACTCGGTGGCGCTCAGCGTGGGACAGAACGCGACGTTGTGGGTCTTCATCAGCGCAAACGTTTCTGCGGTGGCAGCGTCACCGTGCTCGATGGTTTCCACGCCCGCCATGATCGCGCGTCGCATCCCTTCGACGGTGCTGGAATGGGCCACTACGGGGCGCCCACTGGCGCTGGCCGTTTGCACAATGGCCAGCCACTCGGCGTCAGTGAAAGTCGGACGCGCTTCGCCGCGAGGGCCCCAGCGGTAGTCGGCGTAAATCTTCACCCAATCGGCGCCATGGCCGATCTGGTCGCGAACCACCCGGGTGAGGCCTTCCACGCCATCGGCTTCTTCGGCTCCCTGCGGGACGCCGATTTCCACACCGAATCCCTTTGGTCCGTACGATCCGGTGGCGACGATCGCTTTGGTGGTGACGAACAGGCGCGGTCCCGGAATGATGCCTTGTTCCACCGCTTCCTTGAGTCCCACATCGGCATAGCCGGCGCCCTCGGTGCCCAGGTCTCTCAACACTGTGAAGCCGGCCATCAGCGTGTTGCGCAGGTGGTTAACGGCGCGCGACGTGCGCAAGGCCAGCGATTCGCGCAACACCTGATCGTTCCACGGTGTTTCGTCGTACGGGTGCAGCAGCACGTGACTGTGGAGATCGCTCAGCCCGGGCAACAGCGTCGAGCCGGGCAAGGGAATGCGCTCGGCGTCTGCCGGCACTTGCATCTGGGCCAACGGTCCGACGCTGACGATGCGTTGCCCACGTACCAGCACCGCCCATCCACGGGCGGCGGCGTCGCTGGTGCCGTCGAACACCGCGTCGGGGACGAGGAGCACTGGACGGGGCACCGGGCGCGCCACGTCGGCGGTCTGCGCGGCAACCGGAGCGAACGCGACACCAAGCAGGATGGCGGAACGGGCGAGTCGCCGAATCATGGGCAATCGGAAGGTTGAAGAAACGGTTGCCACGCTATTGCTGCTGCACGGAAAACTCGCCGGTGGACATGGCGGTTGGCACGAGCCGAGACACACCACCCGACACGGCGAACGCCATGGCGTCCGCACTGTTCACGTCGAGCGCGCGGACCAGGCCGGCGGGAACCACGTAGATCTGCCCCGACCACGCATATGAGTGCGGACAGTACACCGCCACATGATCGAGCAGGCCCAGCTGGTGCATCGATTCTTGGGTCACGAACCCGATGACCAACGTGCCATTCGGAATCAATGTCAACAGGACCGGCTTATCGAAGCGACGCTTCTCGCCCACAAACGCGTTCAGCAGATCCTTGGTCGACCCGTACACCAGGCGGACAAATGGAAGTCGCGCCATTGCGCGCTCCAGCCACCCGACCGCGGAACGCGTAAGGAAGCTGGAGCCGAGGAATCCCACCAGGGTGATCAATCCCACGGTGACGACGAACCCGGCACCAGGTGGCAGTTCCACGAGACGTCCCAACCACCCGTCCACACTGGTGAAGACATACCACAGCACCGCAAGCGTGACAGCCAGCGGCGCCAGCAGTACCAATCCGCGTGCGAAATAGCCCAGCAGCTTACCCATCGCATCCCTCACGCGGCTGGCGCCGCGACGTTAGTCTATTTTTGCGTGAAAACGAGCCGGTGTTGCTCCCAAAGCTGGGGCCAGTGAGCACGGCCGACCAGCCCGCCAGTCAAACTGCTCCGTCCCTTTCCAGACTTTCGATGCGCACTCCGTTGATCCTCCGCCTGCAGGTTGCGACCACGGTCGCTGTGGCAGCCATGCTCTGCTGGCCGACGACAGGACAGGGCCAGGGGGCGAGTGCGGCGTCGGCCGCCTCGTCGTCCAACGCCAATCCGTATACGCGTGTGTCTCCGTGGACGCCGCCGCCGCCGCCGGCGGGGAAGAAGGCGATCACGCAGGACACGTATGACGAATGGCGCACGATCTCGGGATCGTCGTTGTCCAACGACGGCAAGTGGGCGGTCTATACGGTGAGCCCCGTCGTTGGTGAAGGCGATCTGATCGTGCGGTCCACCAGCAGTGCCACCGAGTATCGCGTGCCGCGAGGGTATACCGGGCGCCCGCAACTGCAGGCCTCGGCCGATTCCGCCGCGCAGTTTTCCGCCGCCGCCGCGCAGGTCAGCGCCGACAGCCGCTTTGTGGTGTTCACCGCGTATGCGTCGCGCACCGACGTCGAACGCGCACGGTCCCGTCGGGGCACTCCGGCGCCGCGCAACGGCATGGGGATCGTCAATCTCGCCGATGGGATCGTGACCCGCGTACCTGCGGTACGCTCGTATCGTCTGGCGCGAAATGGCGGTCGCTATCTCGCCTATCTCTTGGAAGACACCACGGCGCAGCGACCGGGGCAGAACGGTGCCGCGCCGGCGACGGGACAGGCGGTCCGTGACACGACACGTCCCGCCGCGCCTCGGCGGGAGACCGGCACGACACTCGTGTTGCGCGAGCTGGCCACCGGCACCGAGGTGCGCATCGATGGGGTGACCAACTACACGTTTGACGAGAACGAGAAGTGGCTGGGCTATACCGTGACCACGCGCGACGGCAAGGGAGATGGCGCCTACGTCCGCCTGCTCACCGGGGGCGCGGTCACGACGCTGCTCGCCGGACGCGCCTCGTATCGTGGTTTCGCGTTCGATCGCAAAGGCGAACAGGTGGTGTTTCTGTCCGACGTGGGCGACAGCACGTCTCGCCCCAAGTTCTCGGTGTATCACGCGTCGTTGGTGCCAGCCAAGGGCAAGGCAGCGGCCCCGATTGCGGCGCGGCGGATTGTTGCCGGGACGGAAGCGCCGGAGGGATTGTTGATCGCCGAGCGTGGTCGGGTGGATTTCACGCGCGAAGGCAATGCCGTGCTGTTCGCGCTGGCGAATGTGCCGATGGACTCCATTCCGGCCGACTCGCTGGCCGACAAGGCCATCTACGATCTGTGGCACTGGCAGGACACCAAGATCCAGCCGCAACAGAAGCTTGACGCGGCGCGCGATCGCAATCGCACGTATCTCGCCGTCTACCACCTGTCGACCGGCAAGTGGACGCGATTGGCGAACGATTCGTTGCAGGTCACGCTGAGCGATGATGCGAAGCGCGCGCTCGCCGTGAACAGCGTCGAGTACGCCATTCCGCAGTTCTGGGGTGAGCGAGGTGCCGATGTGTACCTGATCGATCCGATGACCGGTGCCAAAACACTGGTCGCGAAGAAGCTGCGTGGTCAGACGCAGCTGTCGCCCGGCGGGAGTTACGTCACGTGGTTTGATGACGGGCAGTGGTACGCGTACGCCACGGCCACCGGCAAGAAGGTCAGCCTGACGGCGGCCATCTCGAGCGTGAAGTTTCAGGACGAGGAATTCGATTCTCCCGACATTCCACCACCATATGGGTTGGGCGGATGGACCACCGGCGACAAGCGGGTGCTGGTGTACGATCGATTCGATGTATGGGAAGTCGATCCGTCCGGCATGGTCGCGGCCAGAAACCTCACCGATGGCGAGGGTCGACGGGCTGGTCTGACATTTCGAGTGATCAACCTGGATCGGGAGGATCGATTCCTCGATCCGGCGGAGCCGGTGCTGCTGCGCGCCGTGGATTCGTTGACGAAGGCCTCGGGCTTCTATCGGGATCGCCTTGGCGTGGACAGCAAGCCGGAGCGCATCGTTATGGCGGATCGGAATTTCGGCAACCCGCAGAAGGCGCGGAACGCTGAGCAGTATCTGATCACGCAGTCCACGTATCGGGAATTCCCGGACCTGTGGACGGGCGGTTCGCTGGCCGGCACGTCGAAGATCTCGAACGCCAATCCGCAGGAGTCGCAGTACCCCCGAGGCACGGTGGAACTGGTGTCGTGGCTCAACGGCGATGGCATTCCGCTGCGCGGGTTGCTGTACAAACCGGAGAATTTCGATGCGTCGAAGCAGTGGCCGATGGTGGTGTACTTCTACGAAAAGCTCACCGACGGACTGCACAGCTATGTGGCGCCGACGGGACGCAATGTGGTGAATCCGCAAGTCTACAACGCGCTTGGCTACCTCGTGTTCGAACCGGATATCATCTACACCGACGGCCAGCCCGGTCCAAGCGCGGCGAAAGCCATCATTCCGGGCGTGCAGGCGCTGATTGGCAAGGGCTTCGTCGATCCGAAGCGCGTGGGCATCACGGGCCAGTCATGGGGCGGCTATCAGTCGGCGTATCTGATTACCGTGACGAACATGTTCGCGGCGGCCGTGCCCAACGCGACCGTAGTGAACATGACCAGCGCCTACGGCGGCATTCGTTGGGGGTCGGGGCTGGCGCGCGCGTTCCAGTACGAGCACACGCAGAGTCGCATTGGCGGGTCGCTATGGGAGTTCCCCGAGCGGTTTGTCGAGAACTCGCCCTTGTTCCGCCTGGATCGCGTGACAACCCCCGTGCTGTTCATGGCCAATGACAACGATGGCGCGGTGCCTTGGTATCAGGGAATCGAGTTCTACGTGGGGATGCGTCGCCTGCAGAAGGAGGCGTACATGGTGACGTACAATGGTGATGACCACAACCCGACCAAGCGCGCCAACCAGAAGGACATCGACAAGAAGATGCAGGAGTTCTTTGCGACGAAACTTCTGGGGGCCCCACCCGCGTCATGGATGGTGCGCGGTATTCCGTTCCTGGAGAAAGGGCGGGACCAGGTGCGCCCAACGACCACTCCCGCCACGGGCACCACGAACGTGCGCGGACCCGGAGGCAACTGATGGCGGCGGACGAGATCGACTACCAGATCATTGGCGATGACCTGCAGGCGGTGATCATCACGCTGGACCCCGGCGAGGCGGTGTACGCCGAAGCCGGCGGCATGATGTTCATGCGCGAAGGCATCACGATGGCCACCACGCTCGACCCGAACGCCAAGAGCGGGTCGATGTTCGACAAGCTGATCGGCGCGGGCAAGCGCGTCCTGTCGGGCGATTCGTTCTTTGTCACATTGTTCGGGAACAGCGGCGCGCGCCGAGCCGATGTGGCGTTTGCCGCGCCCTATCCGGGCAAGATCGTTCCGCTGAACCTGCGCGACTGGGGCGGCACGGTGATGGCGCAGAAGGACAGCTTTTTGTGCGCCGCGCGCGGCATCGACATCACGGTGGCCTTTACGCGAAAGATCGGAGCCGGATTCTTTGGAGGCGAAGGGTTCATCCTGCAGAAACTGCAGGGCGACGGACTGGCGTTCCTGCATGCGTCGGGCACGTTGCACGCCATCGATCTGGCCGCCGGCGAGAAGCTCCGCGTCGATACGGGTTGCCTGGTCGCGTTTCAACCGACGGTCGAGTACGACATCCAGCGCGTGCCCGGGATCAAGACCGCACTGTTCGGTGGCGAAGGGTTGTTCTTCGTGCAGCTGACGGGGCCAGGTCGTGTAATCCTGCAGACGTTGCCGTTCTCCCGGCTTGCCGACCGCATTATCGCGGCCGCGCCGCGCGCCGGTGGCAGCCGACGCGAGGAAGGATCGGTCCTGGGCGCTTTGGGCGGCCTGCTGGGTGGCGATCGGTAAGCCTGCCGGGTGCCCGCCTTGGGTACCCTGCTAGCTTTTCACGCCATGGCCACTCGTACACTTCCCGAACTTCCCACGCCGGCTGCTCCGGTGTGGTCCATCGAATCTGCCCGCGCCCTGTACAACATCGAAGGATGGGGTGCGGGTTACTTCGACGTGAACACGCGCGGTCATGTCATCGTGCGACCGGACCCTGATCGTCCGCAGCTGACGCTGGATCTCAAGGATCTGGCCCGTGATCTCGAAGAGCAGGGTGTACAGCTTCCCGTGCTGCTGCGCTTCTCCGACATCCTGCGCTCGCGTATTGAAACGCTGAGCGAGCGATTCAGTGGCGCCATCAAGGAATTCGAGTACTCCGGTGGCTATACGACGGTGTATCCGATCAAGGTGAACCAGCAGCGGCATGTGGTGGAGGAGATCGTCAAGTTCGGCAAGACGCATGGTGTGGGACTCGAGTGCGGGTCCAAGCCGGAATTGCAGGCCGTGCTGGGACTGTCGGAGAGCACCGAGCATCTCATTGTCTGCAACGGTTACAAGGATCATGAGTTCATGCGGCTGGCCCTCATGGGCCAGAAGCTTGGCCACCGCGTGTTCATCGTGCTGGAGCAGCTCAGCGAACTGGATGTGCTGCTGGAAGTGGCCGCCGACCTGGATGTCACACCCGTGTGCGGCGTGCGCATCAAGCTGGCCAGCGAAGGTGCGGGACGGTGGGCCCAGAGCGGTGGCGAGAAGAGCAAGTTCGGTCTCAGCTCGGCGGAATTGATCAAGCTCATCGATCGGCTGCAGGCGGAAGGCCGTCTCGACATCCTCAAGCTCATCCACTTCCATCTTGGCAGCCAGATCACCGACATTCGTTTCATCAAGTCGGGACTGCAGGAAGTGGCGAGATTCTACCTGGAGATGCGCCGTTTGGGCGTCGACATCACCCATGTGGATGTGGGCGGCGGCCTCGGCATCGACTACGACGGCACGAACTCCACGAACAACGCGAGTGTCAACTACTCGCTGCAGGAGTACGCGAACGATGTGATTTACACGATCGCGGAGGCGTGTCGCGATGCCGAACTGCCGATGCCGCACATTATCAGCGAGTCCGGTCGGGCGTTGACGGCGCACCACGCGTTGCTGCTGGTGAAGGTCATTGATGTCGAGTCGCTGGCCGAACAACCGATACCGCCACTGACCGACGACGATCACTCGCTGTTGCACGAGATGTTCGAGGATTGGCGCACCATCACCGAGCGCGGCGCCAAGCCACGCAAGGTGCTCGAGGTGTTTCATGACGCATCGTTCGACAAGGATCGCGCGCGCCAGTACTTCAACAGTGGCGTGCTGGATTTGCGTGGACTGGCCAAGGCCGAAGTGTTGTGGCTGGCGACGATGAACGCGATCTACCGCATTTGCGCCGCCGATGCGGACACCTTTGAGGATGTGTTGCCGGAACTGGAGGCGGTGCTGGTTGACCGCTACTTCTGCAACTTCTCGCTGTTCCAGTCGCTGCCGGACAGTTGGGCCATCGATCAGCTGTTCCCCATCATGCCCATCCACCGGCTCACCGAAGAGCCGCTGCGCCGCGGCACGTTGCAGGACGTCACCTGCGACTCCGATGGCAAGATCGACCGATTCGTGGGCGACAAGAAGGGTCGCCCCAGCCTTGAGCTGCATGAGTTCCGGGATGGCGAGGACTATATCCTTGGCATCTTCCTGACCGGGGCGTACCAGGAGATCCTGGGCGATCTGCACAACCTGTTTGGCGACACCAACGCCGTGCACGTGCGTCTCAACGATCAAGGCAGCTACGAGATTACCGACCTTGTGGAAGGCGATACCGTGACCGAGGTTCTCAACTACGTGCAGTTCGGCGCGTCGCAACTCCTGGCGACGTTCCGGCGTAAGGTGAACGCGACATCGTCGTTGTCACGCGAGGAGGCGAACGCTTTCATCGCGGATTACGTCGCCGGGCTGGAAGGGTACACGTACCTGGAAGGCGAAGCGGCGCGGTAGCAGACATTCCAACGGAGGCAGTGGTGACGAGTCCAGAGGGGTCCCTTGCGGCACCGAAACAGGGTGGCATGTTCGAGGATCTGATCGAGGTGCTCTATGCGCCGTCGAAGGTGTTTGATCGAACGCGGGCGATCAAGGCGGGCAAGTATGCGCTCGTGACCGCAATTGTCGTGGCCATTGTGGTCGTGGCGACGAAGAACCTGTTGCAGCCGTGGTTCGATGCGCAGGCCGATCTGACTATCAAGATGGCCGCCGCGAAGGGCCGACCGATGCCGGAAGGGATGACGTCCGGTATCCGTGCGTCGACGGCATGGAGTATCGTGCTTGGCGCGCCGTTGGTGACGCTGATCGGACCGTATCTCAATGCGATCCTGATCCTGATTGGTGCCAAGCTGATGAAGGCCCCACTGACGTATGCGCAGGCCGCGACCGTCGCCGTCTTGGGCGGCGTGCCACGCCTCCTGTCCTGGGTGGTGATGCCCGTGCAGGCCATCCTGGCCGACGGCGCGTCCGCAAAGAGCCTGATGGACTTGTCGCTGAGTCCGGCGCGATTCGTCGATCCGATGACCATGCCACCGGCGGTATTGGCCCTGCTCGGGAATCTGGACGTGTTCCGCCTATGGCAGTTGGCGCTCACCGCGATTGGTGTGGCCGTCGTGGCGCGCGTGTCGAAGGGCACCGGCATCGTGGTGGCGCTCATCATGTTCGGCATCAGCGCGATTCTGCAATTGGCGCCATCGGCGCTCATGTAGCGTCCCGTCGTGACGGGATAACCCAAGGGCCCGGCATTTCGCCGGGCCCTTGGCACCTCATCGCGTCGACACGCGCCCTACTTCGCGTCGTAGCGTTTGGCGACTTCCGCCCAGTTCACCACGTTCCAGAATGCCTTCAGGTAATCGGCGCGCTTGTTCTGGTATTTGAGGTAGTAGGCGTGTTCCCACACGTCCACGCCGAGGATCGCGTGCTTGCCGTCCATGAGCGGATTGTCCTGATTGGGCGTGCTCATGATGGACAGGGCACCGTTGGTGGAAACCAACCAGGCCCACCCTGATCCGAAACGGCCGATGCCGGCCGCCTGGAACTGCTCCTTGAACGTGGCGAATGAACCAAACGTTTTGGTAATCGCGTCCGCCACCGCTCCGGTGGGCTCGCCCCCGGCGTTCGGCGCCATCAACTGCCAGAACAACGAGTGATTCCAGTGTCCGCCGCCGTTGTTGCGCACGGCCGTTCGCACCGCGTCGGGAACTTCGTTGATCTTGCGGCAGAGATCATCAAGTGACCAGCCGGCGAGCTCGGGGGCCTTGTCGATCGCCGCGTTCAAGTTGGTGACATACGCCTGGTGGTGCTTGCCGTGGTGGATCTGCATGGTCTGCAGGTCGATGTGCGGCTCGAGCGCCTCGGGGGCGTAGGGCAGGGACGGAAGCGTGTGGGCCATGGTATGGGCTCTCAATGATTGAAGGTGAGTCGTGTGCGGCGTTACAGAAATGACTATCGGGCAGACTTCTTGGCGCGTTCGCGAAACCAACTGATGATACCCGGCAGAATCGAGAGAAAGATGACGACCAGAATCACTTTCTCGATGTGCTGTGCCACCCCCGGAAGGAATCGTCCGAGCAGGAAACCGGTAAGCAGCATGCTCCAGATCCAGGCGATGGCGCCAATCACATTGTAGGTCACGAAAGAGCGGTAGGACATTTCGCCTACCCCCGCCACGACCGGGACGAAGGTGCGCACGATCGGCATGAACTGCGCCATGATAATGGTCTTGCCACCGTGTTTCTCGTAGAACGCATGCGCGCGCAGCAGATGCGCCTTGTTGAACAGCAGGCTGTCCTCGCGCGTGAAGATGCGGGGACCGGCGGCCTTGCCGATCTGGTAACCCACGGAGTTGCCCACAATGGCGGCAACATTCAAGATAGCACCCAGCAGCCACACGTTCAGGCCGAAATCGGCCTGCGATGCGAGCAGGCCCGCCGTCACCAGGAGTGAATCGCCGGGGAGGAAGAACCCGACCAGCAGGCCCGTCTCCGCGAAGATGATGATGGTCAGTCCGACGTAGCCGGCCCACTGGACCAGCGCGGGCAAATCACGAAGACGGTTGAAGAACTCTGAGAGCAGCTGCACGAGGTGAGGTTTGAAAGGCGCGGTGGCCGTGTTCGGCCCGATCGACCCGGGGATCCCCTGGTGCATCCGCGGAAGCACAGACAGAAAGGTCGACGGGTCACGCTGCGGGGTCAACTGCGGTAACTTGAAGCGTGCCAGTGCACGAGACGCCACCGCCCCCCGAACGCACGACTGTGGTCGATGCCAGCGGCACCGAGCGCCCTTGGTCCGTGCACGTGGTGGCGCACACGCACTGGGATCGCGAATGGTATCATTCGGCCGAACGGTTCCAGGCGCGGCTGGTGGCATTGATCGACGCGCTGCTCGATGGTCAGCCCGACTCCGCTGCGCCATTCCTGCTGGATGGCCAGACGATTGTGCTCGCGGACTATCTCGCCGTGAAGCCGGAGCGGTCGGGCGATGTCGCACGCGCGCTGATGTCCGGCGCGCTGGAAACGGGTCCGTGGTATGTGTTGGCCGACAACCTCATCCCCTCCGCCGAAGCGGTCATCCGCAATCTTGAGGCAGGACGACGGTGGCTGGCCCGCCTGAACGCGACGGCGCCGCGCGTCGCCTATTGCCCGGATACGTTTGGCCATCCTTCGGCGCTGCCCGCCATTGCGCAGGGCTTTGGTTTCGTCACGGCCATTGTGTGGCGAGGATTCGGTGGTCGATCGCACCCAGCGGTGGACACGGCATGGTGGGTCGGCCCCGACAGCAGCCGAGTGCTGCTGTACCATCTCCCGCCCGATGGATATGAGTTCGGCAGCGCACTCCCCACCGCGCCGGACGCGGTCGCGGAACGCTGGCGTCACGTGGCATCGACCATGCGGCCGCGAAATCAGACCGGCGTGTCGTTGCTGCTCACCGGTGCCGATCACCATGCCCGGTCTCCCCACCTTTCGCAGGCGATTGCCCAGTTGCAGGGTGCGGCTGAGAGGGACGGTGCACGGGTCGAGCGAAACGGGCTCGCACGCGCGTCGGACGAACTCGTTCAGGCCGCGATCCGGTACGAGGAGCATGGAGGGGTGCTGCCCGTGGTGCGCGGGGAACTGCGCGACAGCTACGGCTATACCTGGACACTACAGGGCACGCTGGCCACTCGGGCGCATCGCAAGCGCCGCAACGCGCAACTGGAACGTGCGCTGGTGCGGGACGTGGAACCATGGACGGCTCTGGCCTGGCTGCACGCACCGGTCACGGCGCATTTCGTCTCGGCCGATGGATCACTGACGCTGGCACAACTCCCGGCGCTCGTGGCGCACACATGGGAGATGTTGTTGCGCACGCATCCGCACGACACGCTGTGCGGATGTTCGATTGATGCGGTCGCCGCAGCGGTGGCCACGCGCCAACGTGCGGTGGCCGACGCCGCACTGGAACTGCGCGACGCGGCGCTGGCCTGCGCGCTCGCGCACGATCGAGTCGCCGCACGAGACGGTCCAGTCGCCGTGTCACCCTTGACCGTTGTGCGAAACCGGGGCGCGCGCGCGCGCGGCGGCATGGCGGAATTGCGTGTCACCGAGACGCTGGGCGATGTGTCCGTGGGTCCGGGCAGCGCTGGCGCACCGCCGGTCGTCATCCCGGACGGGCACCGCAGGCCACTGCTGGGCAACTGCACCGTGCAGCCACTGCGTGAACACGTGACGCACGCACGTCGTGAGTCGCCGCAGCACTACCCGGACACTGATCTTGTGCGCGTGCACCGACTGGTGGCATGGATGCCGGTCGTCCCGGCATTCGGTGTGCGTGTCATTGGACCCACCGACGATGCGCTGCCGGTCACGCCTGCACCGGTGGTGGTGCGCGAAACGCCCGACGGTGTTGAACTGGACAATGGCCGACTGCGGATCATGGCGTCGTCGCAGGGGGTGTCCATTGCCAGTGGCGCTCGACGTCTCGACGACGTGCTGGGGCTGGAGACAACGGTCGACCTTGGTGACAGCTACACGCCGTCGCTCCGCGGGTCCCCGGAGTTGCTGCGGCTTCACACCGTGCGCCTCGGGGCCCAAGGTCCGCTGCGCGCCAGCGTGCTACTGCACTGGCTCTGGCGCCATGGTCGCGAGCAGGTGCGCGTCTCGACGGAGATCATCCTCGACGCGGGTGCCTCGCACGTGCGGTGCGACGTGCGCGGATGGAATGCCCGGCGCAATCATCGACTCCAACTGGTGTGGCGCACCGACGTCCCGGTGCCGCGCGTCACGGCGGACGCGGCCTTCGGGCCGGTTGTGCGTACCAGCACGGCGGCAGTCCCCGATGCGCTCCCGTTTGAGATGCCGGCGTCCACCATGCCGTTGCACCGATGGCTGTCGGTGCATGACGACGATCGGGGCGTGACGCTGATCTCCGATGGATTGTGCGAGGGCGACCCGGGCGGTCATCGATTGGCTGTGACGCTGGTGCGCGCCATCGGTGAACTCTCGCGCGCCGAATTGCCGGAGCGGCCAGGACATGCGGGATGGCCCAGTGCGATTCCCGCTGCGCAATGTCAGGGTCGCTTTGCCGCGCGGGTCGGATTGCTGCTCCATGGCCCATGGACTGATGCGACACTGGATGATGTCGAGGAGACGGCGGAGACGGTGCTGTTGCCACTGGTTGGCGAGAGTTGGCGTGACCTCGCCGGGGACTCACGGGTGCTCGCAGGACCGACACTTGCCGGTGACGGATTGGTGGCGTCCGCAGTGTGCCTTAGCACCAGCGGGGAATCACTGATTCTGCGTGCCACGAACGCCGCGTCGCGCGCGGGGTGTGGGGTATGGACATTGCCCGGCAACGCGGCGTGGCGGTTCCGACGCTGTCGAATGGATGGAACGCCAATGGGCGATTGGACGGCGTCGCGCGGTGCGATACCGTTCGACGCGCGATCGCGCGAGGTGGTGACGCTTGAGGTGCAGCGCGACTACTGAGTGTCTGTTCAACGCGCCGATGACGATCCACGCGCCCCTGACAGCGCATCACCGATCAGTGTGCATGACACGACCGTGACGATCAGCAGCAGTCCGGGAGCCAGCGCGATCCATGGGGCAACGAGCAGCCATTCTCGTCCTCCCGCGATCATGTTCCCCCAACTCGGCGCCGGCGGTTGGATGCCAAGTCCGAGAAAAGACAGCCCGCTCTCCAGCAGGATCGCGTTGCCCACCCCAAGGGTGATCGCCACCACCGTACTACCCAGCGAATTGGGCAGCACGTGACGCCAGAGCACTCGGTTTGACCGGACGCCAAGCGCCGAAGCCCCTTCCGCGTACGGCAGCACGCGAACTCGCAACACTTCGGCTCGCACCAGCCGCATGACAGACATCCACCCGGTCAACGCGAGCACCGACACCACGACGCCAAGACCGGGTCCCCAGAGAGCGGCAGTCACCAGCAGCAACACCAGCCGTGGCACCGCAAGCAGTGCGTCGCCAAATGCCAGGATCACCCGCTCCGTGAGTCCCCGATGCCACGCCGCGATCGCCCCCAACAGCACGCCGATGGCGCCGGCCAGCAAAGACCCGATGACACCGACACTCAACGAAATGCGGGCCGCGAGCCAGAGACGTACGGTGACATCGCGGCCGACGGCGTCGGTGCCAAAGAGGTGCCACTGACCCAGTCCATCGCGCGACAACGGCGGCGTCAATCGACGCGCCAGCACGTCGGTGATGGCGTTTGGATCACGCGTTGCGAACCATGGCCACACAAGCGCTGCAACGCCGAGGACGATGAGCAGGCTGACGCCCACGCGGAAGCGCGGGTCACGCCGTACGGATCGGTCGGTCGGATCGCGATGGGACGACATGGTGCGCCTCATGGTGATTCGGCCGCGTCGCGTACTGATCGTTGCCGCGGATCGAGGCGAAGCAGGATCAGATCGGCCACAAGATTGGCCGCAATCACCGCCGTCGCGTAGATCAGGGTGAGGCCAAGCACGACGGGGTAGTCGCGAGCCGCAATCGCCGTCAGCAAGGTCCGGCCGAGTCCCGGCCAGGCGAATACCTGTTCGACGAACACCGAACCAGCAATCACGCCGGGAAGGGTCAGACCGAACAACACGACGAGGGGTGTCAGTGCGGTGCGAAGGACATACCAAATCGTTCAATGCGCGCTCGGGAAAGGCCACACGCCGAAGCGGCCGCCGACCTGCGGTGCGCGCGATGCCTCGAGCATCGCGTGACGCACATACCGCGCGACGTAAGCAGCTCCCGGAAGGACCAGCACCGTCAGCAGCAGCACCGCGTGACGCGCCGACGTCGCCAGCGCGCGAGCCCTCGGCCAGTCAGTAAGCGATTCCGCCAAAGGTAAGCAATCGCAACCAGAACGGAACACCGACAGCGGACGCGCCGGATGTGGCCAGCACCACCGCGCCAATGCCAGCCAGAAACTGCCGGGCGCGCCGTAGAGAAATGGTACTGAGCACCGTGACGGTCGTGTCCCCTCGAGGGGAGCCGGCGCGGAACACCCTGCTCCACCGATCATCACGCCGATCGCGAAGCTGAAAGAGCGGAGAGGCCGCCCAATGCCAGGACAGTGGCAGTGCCTCGGCGATTACCGCGCTGACCGGTCGGGCCGTGGCGGGGCTCGTTCCCAGGTCACCGCGCGGCACGGCGCCCATCCATTGCACATATTGCGCGGGCATCGACGCGTCGAGGCCCGATGCGCGCACGCTCCCATGCGATGTCGTCGGCCGTGGTGGTTGGTGCCACCAGCAGCGTCGCCGGATCAGCCGGCGCCACATGAATCAGAGCAAAGGTGAGGCTCGTGACCAGCCCGAGCCGCACGAAGGCATCGAGGAAGCGAATGACGAAGCGCCGCACGCGAGGATGATGCGGGCGGAATCCCACACGTCAACCCATAGCGGGCCTCGGCCTTGGGTAGAGAGGACGTCCGGTTTGGGGTCACGAGCCCTGCGCCTCCTGCGCGTGGCACTCCCGTGGACCCTGTCGGTGGTCGCCAGCTGCGGCGTCCCACCGCGGGCGACCGATACCGTGGTAATGGCGTCCGGCACCGACCTGGAATCCGGCAATCCGCTGCTGACCGTGCACTCGCTGACCCGGCAGATCCAGCGGCATGCGCTCTTTGTGACGTTGGTGCGCTTCGATTCCGTCTTTCAGCCGATCCCGTATTACGCCCGTGCGTGGGGGTAGGACGTGACATCGGGTGCTCACCGTGCGACTCGTCGGCGACCTGACCTGGCATGACGGCGTGCCGACCACGGCCAATGATGTGCGCTTCACGTTTGATGCGGCGCGCGACCCGTTGGTCGGCTCCCCCCGCGCTGGAGACTTGTCGGTCCTCGACTCCACGCACGTCGTCTCCGACAGTGTGATCCAATTGCATTTCAACGTGTCGCAGTGGCGTTTGCCCAATGTGCTGGCCGAACTGCCGTTGGTGCCCCGTCACCTGCTCGATACAGTCCCACGCACCTCGTGGCGTCGTGCCGCATTCTCCGTGACACCCGTTGGCAACGGTCCATTTCGCTTTGTCGATCGGGCGGCGGGACGCCGCTGGCGCTTTGTGCGAAACGACCGGTTTCCGGTCGCGATGGGCAACCCGCCCTCTCTGTCCAGGATTATCGTTGCCGTGGTGGATGAAGCGGCGACGAAATTTGCCGGGTTGGTGAGCGGGGATCTGGATATTGCCGGTATCTCGCCCACGATGGCGCATCTCGTGCGCAACGATCCAATGCTGACATTGGTGACACCGCCCGCTTTGTTCAGCAACGTGCTGGCATTCAATACGACGCGTTCACCGTTCGATGATCGTCGGGTGCGCCTGGCGGTTTCGCTTGCCATGGATCGCCGCCAAGCTCGTTCAGGCGGCTGGCGGTACGCCGCTTCCAGCGGGAGTGTTCCGCCGGCTTGCCGATGTCTGGCAGCGCACCGCCGCC